>CANDFN010000043.1 GCA_947384015.1 uncultured Clostridia bacterium
TTGTCTATAAGCACTAGAAGTTCAAACGATTATACTAGCACATTAAATTCAGCTTTGGTAAACAGTCTTGCAAAATTGCAAGAAGAAGCTAACAAGAATTTGGAAGAGGCTAATAAGTATAAAGAAAATGATTTCTTCTATAACTTATTTAAGGTTAACAGCAATGTTTTAAGTGAGTATTCTCGCTTCTTTACAGCGTCTGTAAATAACAACAAATTAACCTTGTTGGGTAGTTCTCCGCTACGCGCAGTGGTAAGTGTGCAAATAAATTATAAATATGTCCCTGTTTATGCGGATGAGGCAGAAACAATAATAAAATCTTATAAATTAGAATTTGTTCGTGATGGCGAAAGAGTTTTAACAACAAACTTTAATTTAAATGTTTATGACAATTCAACCGAAGATGTTCCAATAGCAATCCGTAGTCAAGAAGAATTTGAGGCTATGAGTGAAGGCGAAAACTATATCTTAATGAATGATATTGTTTTAACAAACTACACTCCATTAACTACTGCAATTGCAAGTTTAGATGGTAACAATTTTGTAATTTATATTAACGAATTTGCTCTACCTTCTGGTGAACAGTCAACAGTAAATTACGGTCTGTTTGCTAGCCTTGGCAGTTATGTTGATGAAGACGGCGTAACTCAAAAGAGTATATTAAAAAATGTTATTGTTGCTTATGGCGATAAAGATGATTTAGACCAAGATAAAGAGTTTAATTTACCTTTAGTTGGTAGCGAAATTAACACGGTTGTATTTGGTGGTTTAGTTGCTCAAAATAACGGTGGACTAATTTATAACAGCGAAGTTATTAACCTTGCTAATATAAATAGATTTAACCTCTTTGTTTATGATAATCCTTCAACAAATGTTACCTTTGGTGGCTTAGTTGGTATAAACAGCGGTATTATAACAAACAGTAGGATTGGTAGATCTTCTTATACAAGTGTTCATGTAAACAACAGTGGCGTAACAATTACTGGCACACCAATAACAAATATTCCTGCTTTAACCTTTAATATTGGTAATGCAAACAGTGATGATAAAAATCAATTTACATCAATAGCAGGTGGCTTTGTTGGTCAAAACGTAAACGGCGGTATTGTTGCAAGCAGTTATGTTGCCAACACAAGCTTAATAAGTTATTCTATTGCAAAAGAAAACAGCAGGTTGGCGGGCTTTGTTGCAGAAAATGCAGGCACAGTATCTTACAGCTATGTAAAAGCATTAGAAAGCACAATAAATGCAACTCAAGCGTATTCTACAGGCGCAAGCATAGAAAGTAGAGGTAATGGATCAGTTGCAGGATTTGTTCATTACAACAATGGTAATATAAACAACAGTTTTGCAAACACTGTTGTAACAACCGCTTCTAACTTTGTTTCTGGTTTTGTTTATGAAAACAGAGGAACAATAACAGAAAGCTATGCGGCAAGCACACTAAATAGCGAATTAAATAATTCTAGTGCAGAACAACCGTTTGTCGGTGTTAATGATAAAAACGATGTTTTATCTTATGGAAGTTTAACAAATGTTTACTATTATGCACCAAATTCTGGCGTAACTCAAAAAGAGACTTCTCTTCCAAAAGCTTCGCCATTAAATACAAACAACATTCAAAAAACAAATAACTTACATGGATTTGTGTTTGTAGAAAGCAATTCTATTGCCGAACGTAATCAAGGCGTGTGGTCTTATTACATGGTTAATAGTTACGAAAAACACATTTTACCAGAACTTAACAACGCGAACATGATTGCTCTATCTAATAGATATTTACTACCAAGCGGAGATTCTTATGCAAATGCTGCAGGTTACGCTTTGGCTAGTGCAAACAATCCTAACATAATTCGCGATGCAAAAGAGTTTAGACAAGTGTTTACCTCTGGTGGAAACAGTGATGTGTTTAATGGTTATGTTCGTATTATTAATAATATAGATTTAACCGATGTAGACATCCCAACCAGAACCAACTTTACTTTGGGTAGTGCTAACTCAATTTCTAGTTTAGAAGGTAATGGTATGCAAATTGATGGCATCTATCTAGATGTTATTAGCCCAAGCACAAGCGAAATTGGTTTGTTTGCAAACATTAAAAATGCTTATGTTAAAAACCTTAACTTGAACTTTGTTTCTGGCACTTACAGCACCTTGCTTGCAACTTACTCGGGTGGTTTGGCTGGTAAAATTAGTGATAGTGTAATTTCTAATATTAATTTAAATGGTGTTGGCACAACAATTACTGGTAATAATTTTGCTGGCGGTTTAGCTGGTTTAATTGAGGGCGAAAGTTTAATTGTTGGTGTTACTACCAATATGAATGTAAGTGTAAACAGAACAAGCACTTCGGCTTACAACTTATACTATAATCAAGCAGATTATGAGGCTATAAGGCAATTGGGTTATCATAACGATAGCTATTCAAATTATTTAACAACAATGTCTTATGCTGGTGCATTGGCAGGTGTAATAGATATTACATCAAGCGACGATAGTGTATACAACTTGTCTTACATAGAGATTAATGGTTATAGAATGTCTACCTCTGTCGATTACAACATCCGTGCAGACTTTGCTGGTGGTGTGGCAGGTTATGCTGGTAGCGGAGTTAATGCGTTAAGAGTAAAATATAATGTTGGTTCAAACGACAAAATTTATGGTAGATATACTGCCGGCGGTTTGTTCGGCGTTGGGCTAGGAAGAGTAACTGCTTCTCAAGTAACAGCAGAGGAAGATACTCAGTTTAACTATGATAACGAAATTAGTAAATACGTTTTGGCATTAGATGCTAACAATGAAGGAACATTAAATACTTCTAGTATTGGAAACTTAAATTTATTAACATCAGAAAAATATGTTGGTGGTTTAATTGGCTTAGCTATTAATGCAAACATTAATTCATCTTACAGCCGTGCAAGTTTAACTGGTAAAGTAATTGGTGGTTTAATTGGTGCAAGTGTTGCAACCAGCACAGTTTATTCTTACGCTGTGCCATACATCAATCTTCCACAAGGTTGGGTGTGCGCCGGTGGTTTAATTGGTCAGGCGTTTGGTAGCGGTAATCAATACAGCAGTATAGATGATGTTAGAGAGTTTACCGATTACTGTGCTATTTTAATTAACAATTCTAACAAAGGCACAACAATTCAAAATGCATTCTCTACCTTAATAATAGATGTAAATAATAGCAACAATATTAAGAATAACGATGCCGATGGCAAATTTTCAAATGTAAATCAAAACGGAATATTAGATTATTCTGTTGCACAAAGTTCATATGTGTCTGGTGGTTCTAGTAGCAGTGCAAGCAGTGTTGCTCAACCATTAATTGGCGTATATGTGGCACAATTAAGCGAAACAGCATATTCTTCAAATGGCTTTAATGTAGGGCTTGGTTTAAGCGCTAATATTGGAGTTAAAGATATTAATGAAGTTTATAATTTAAATCATGTAAATCATTCTGCAACTTATAACGATTTATTTGGTGGTTGGAGAAACGGTTACTGGGCGTATAACGATAGTAAATACTTCCCTCTTTTAACAGAAGATGAAGCTATTAACTATACCGAAATTTATCAAAACAACTTTAACACAATTATTGCAAATCCAAGTGGAAGTTATATTATAAAAGAAGATATTGATATTTCAGCTTATTACCAATCTGGAAACTATGTTTTAGATATTAACTTTACTGGAATATTGGTAGGCGATACTGAAGGAATGGGACGCTCTCCAAAATTATATAACATACAAATAGACGCAACAGATGAAGATAATTCTGGTTTCTTTAACACTACAACTGGGGCTCAAATAACTGGGTTGGAATTTGTTTATGGTAAAACCCCAGTGGCTGGCGATGTGTCTAACACCAACAATGGTGCTACAATAAGCGCAAAAGTTGGTTACTTTGGTGGTGTATCTGCAACTGATGTGGGCTCAACATTTACTCAAGTTGTAGTAAGAACAGCAACGAATGATGTAAAATTAATCACAATGGATGGTAATGGTTCTGTTGCAGGTTTTGGTGGAATTGTTGGTAATGCTACTAACACAACAATGTTCAATAGCATCTTTGCAGGTAAAACAAATATAAAATTATATAGCGATAAACCAGAAGGTGCTTCTGTTGGTGGATTAATTGGCTTTGGTAGAATTAACGAAGGTGGCGAAGAAGCAGTAAACTTTACTTTATCTGGTAGTAAAGTTGGCAAGGTAGAAGACGATAATAGCGACACTTTAAATAATTCTACTGTGTTTGACATAGAAATTGTTAATCGTGATACATCAACTGTATTTAGCACTGCAAATATCGGTGGCGCTATTGGTTATGTTACTGGCGCTGCAGTTGCAGGTTGCGAAGTTGGGCAACTAGAAGCTGTTAGATTTAACATCACAAATACAGCTACAGGTTTTGGAACATTAAATGTTGGTGGTTTTGCTGGTTATACTAGCGAAACAAATATAGATGGCGCTATAGCAAAAACTAGTCTAGTTATAAATAATTTCAATTCAATTACAACAGCCAATGTGGCTGGTTTGGTTGGACAAATTAGCAATGCTTCTGGTGCAACCATGGTTCAAAAAGCAGAAGTAAACTTTAATGCAGATTTATATAAATTATCAGCTAGCGAACTTGTGGCATCTATTGGTGTAGCAAATGGTATAAACGCAAAAATTTATCAATCAGTATTTAAAGGCGAAATTTCTAACGAAACTTCAACTTTAGAAGGCTTTACAGAAGGTAATGGCACGATAAATAGTGTAATTGCTGGTGGTGCCTTAGGTAGACTAAGTGGCGGACAAGGAGTATTAAGCGAAATTGTAACAGATGCTGCATTTACCCTTGGCGGAACAGCTTCTACAGCGGCTAATATGGGTGGCTTGGCTGGTTTGGCTAATACCGAATTATTAATAGATAGTTGTGTTGCAGCTGGTAGATTAATTCCTTATGGATTTGATAATCTTAATACAAATGATGATAATACTGTAGAAAACTTTAAAATTGGCGGTTTGGTAGGTTGTGCACAAAGTAATTTAACCGTTAATATGTCTATTAGTTTAGTATCAATATTAACAGACGAAATTGATGATGATAAGATTGTATACTTTGACGATGTAAATGCTGTGTTTGGTAATATTACAACTAATTTAGCAACATTAACAAATATTTATTATTCTTCCGACTATGCAATGTTTGCAGAAAGGTTAGAAAAAGAATTAGATAATGGAGCAAATCCGTTATACAATCTTTCGGCTTACACATTAACCTGTGCAGACGGAGATGGTAAAGGTGCTAATAGTTGGAAGCGTCCATTTGCTTCTAGCAATTACACAAGTTGGACAATTATAATGGATGCAGTTCCTTATCCTACAGCATTACAATCAGCCTTATTAAATGTTGGTATATTAGAAAGTTCAGCAAGTAGATATACGTATAAATTAGGGACAGCATTTAGTCCACAAGTGTTAAATGCTACAAACAATGCTAATACAGTTTTTGGTGCATATTATAGATATTATGTTATAGCCTCTGCAACAAATTCTAATAGAGATTGTGGCTTAACCTTTAATGGTATATTAAATGGTATTATGCTTGGCAGTAACGAAACGTTATTAAATGTTAAACTTTCTAATAACAATAATTATGCGGGCTTTATACCACAAGTTGGCAAACATTCAGCTGTTGCAAACATTCATGTAAAAATATCTGCTTTAGAAGCAACATCAGACATCAATGGTGTTATAGTTGGCTTAAACGAGGGTGTTGTATCAGGCTGTTCAGTTCAGGGCTCTAACATAAAAGTTTCTGGCAAAGGTCAAGTTGGGTTAGTAGTTGGTCAAAATAGCGGTTTGGTAAATATATGTTATTCAACTGCAGAAATAACAGAGATCACTGGCGTAAGCAGTGTTGCGGGTATAGTTTCTACCAACACTGGTAAATTGGCTTCTTCATACTTTACTGGTTATATTAATAACTCAGAAAGTGTAGTGTCGGCTGGTATTGTATATTTAGCTTCGTCTAGTGAAAATGGAGTAACAAAAGGATATGTATTTAATTGCTACAATGCAGGCGTTATAGAAAATATAAACTTAAATGATGCTGGTGGCGGAAATAGTTTTGTCGCTATAAGATCTTCTTTAAACACAGCTGGTAGCAACAACTTTATAGACGAATTTGCTAATAGTGAAAATAACACTCTAACAGTAAGCAGCGAAAATTTAATGCGTGCAAGCGAACTAAAAGGCAATTGGAGAAAGGTTGCTTCAACTGACACAAATGGAGCGGTTGTTATAGATACAGAAGCACATAGCTTTGGCTGGAACTATGGTTACCCTGTGCATTATCTAAACAAGAGAGATGTGAACTTGGTGGTAAATGATGTTTACTTCTCTTGCTATACTGGTAACGGAACTTATAAGCAAAATGATGCGGGTGTAACAGAAAACGATATTCTAACTGATGAAGAAAACTATAACAATGCTTACAAAATTCCTCATTTTGGTGTTTTAACCTCATTAAGAGCTTTAGCTGATAAAAATTTAAGTTATGTAGTAATATACAACTTAGACGGAACTATGGTTGGCACTACTAGCAGTTACATAACTTGGGACAAGAGTATTGGAGAGGAAGGTTCATTTACCGGTATTGTAATATCTAATAAATATTACGATTTAAATAGAACAGATGACGGGAATAATAATGATGAAAACGATTATTATCGTTGCACAATATCCAATTTCTCTGGTTCAAGTTTATTTACAAACATTACAAATTCTATTTTTGCTTATATTAGTTTTGGCGGAAATATTACTTTAGAAACTGCAGGCGGTGTATTAGGTAATGTTGTCCGTATAGGCACAGAAGAAAATGTAAACACTGTTACGGTAAATAGAATTAAATTTAATAATGATACTAATATTATATTGGCTAATACGGCTGATTACATGGGCGGTTTGTTTGGCTCTGTAAAAGAAAATGCGGTTGTAAATATCAACAACTTAACAACACCTGGTAATAAACAAACAGATAATAATACAGTAGATATAAGCAGAATGACTTTAACTTCAAATGTTTCTCCTACAAATAGCGATGTGTTTATTGGTTTGATTGCTGGTAAAAATGAAGGGCAAATTAATATAAATTTTGAAGCTAACGAAAAATCAAAATTAAATGTTAAATTTGTGGCTAAAGGGACATCTTATAATAATGAATCTAACATGGGTTTAACCTTTGGTGGTTTAATAGGTGAAAATGCAGCAGAATTGAATGGTAATAATTTAACTATAGAAATCTCTATGCTTGACGATTTTGACACAAACATTTTAGCCTATGCTATTGGCGGTATAGTTGGTAAAAGCAGTAATGGTGCTACAGTGCGAGATGTTAGCGTTATGTTTAGAGAAGAAAATTTATATACTTCTAATTACATAAGTGCGGTAAAAGTTGGTGCGCTTACAGCAATAAATGTAGAGACAACATCATTTGAAAATTGCTCTATTGCAAAAGATGACGCCATATCTGAAACGGTTGGTGCGGATGATGCTGTAATAATAAAAGTTGTAAACAACCACTATTTTGGTTTGTTGGCAGCAGAAAACTCAGGAACAATAAATGTAAATGTCTTAATAATTGGTGAAGGCGGAACAGACAGTTTAGTAAAAATTAATACATCAACTGCTAATGATAACATTGCTAACATAAAAGAGGGCGGAATTGGTGGTTTAATTGGTGCTAATAACAGTGGCAATTTAAACATTAATGCAGAAAGCTTTAAAATTGCACTAAATGCTAATTATGTTGGAAATGTTGGTGGTTTAGTTGGTTTATATGCTGGTGGAACTATTAATATAGCTAATTTAATATCAATAGAAATTGCTGGTGTAAACAATAATGTTGGTGGTGCGTTTGGTAAAGTTACAACTAACATTACAGTAACTCCTTTAGATGACAGCACTGAAGAAGATGCTTTAACAGAGAGTTCAGTTTATGACAAATTGACAATAACTGTTGATGGACAAGAAACCGAGATTGACGTTTGGAGATTCCTAGAAGGGTCTGCATTTGCAAATGTTAATGTTGCTAAAGCAAATAAAAATGTTGGTGGCTTAATTGGTTGGTTTAATGGTAGCACATTAACAGGTATAAAAAATAACAATGCTATAACATATGTGTCTAGCAGTAATGGACATGTTACATTAACTGAGGCTGATGCCGTATCAAATGTGGGCGGTGTGGTCGGTTATGTAGACAACGCAAGTGCAATATCAAACTTAATAAATGTTGGAGAAATTGGCAAAACAAATGGCACAACAAATTCTACTGAAGAAATGTTGTCATACAAAATTGCAGGCTCAATGGATGTGTCTACGCTAACAATAAATGTAGGTGGTGTAATAGGTAAGTTAGATTC
>CANDFN010000044.1 GCA_947384015.1 uncultured Clostridia bacterium
TCTGTTTTCCCCAGCTCCCAGTTTCCATATGTGGTATTATGCACACCAATTCTTTTTGCGACATCTTCTTGAGATAGCCCCATTTGTTTTCGTCTTTCTTTTAAATTCATATAAAAAACCTCCTTTTTGTCCGACACTATTATTTTAGAACATTTCACTATAAAAATCAATAAAGACCTATAAATTTACTAAAAATATAGTAAAAATTTATATAAAATTAGAAAAAACACCTAAAAAACGCTTGACATTCAGTAAAAACATCTATAAAATTAATTATAAATCAGTAAAAACAACTGATTTGTCAGATAATACTCCTTTTTGTCCGACACCAAAAAGGAAAACAAACAAGCGGTGTCCTTAAAACACCGCTTTGGCTTAAAGCCAGATATACAGGTCTATGTAGTTAGGACGGTAAAAAAACCGCCTCATACGAAGCGGTAGTTGTTAAACAATTTTAATTATAACAATGGTGAGTTCAATTAAAACTTTAACGATTTTCAAAAAGTTTAACAATTTATTCACTGCCTAATATTCCTTTTATGTTTACATACATAAATGAAATTTATTTTGGGCTACCTCCTGAGAATACATACATTTTTAAGTTTGGTTTTGCAAACTTGTATATCATCCAATTTTGGACTTGATTATTCTATCAAATTAAGGCTTTTAAGTCAATAAATCTTATGCGTGCGGTTTCTGAAACCCCCTTACTGCACGCTACATAACAGAGCGTTGCCTAAAGCAATAATCTGTTACCATGCAGAGGCGGGCTGCATAAATAACACCCATTGTGAGAAATGTAAACTCTCCAAGAGCTAGAACTTGATAAATCTAGAAGCGAAATTTGAATGAGGGCGATAAAAAAAACCGCCTCATACGAAGCGGTGTTTGTTAAAAGTTGTTAATTAAAACAATTGTTAATTCAATTAAAACTTTAACGATTTTTAAAACCTTTAATAAATTCTTCAATGTAAATATGTCCTTTTAAGTTTACATAAATGAAATTTGTTTTAGGCTACCTCCTAAAAATACATACATACATTTTAAGGTTGAGTTAAAAACATCGTCCTCTAATTCAAATTATACAAAAAACAGAAATAAAAGTAAAGGAGTAAATTATGAAATTATCAGAACTTTTAGAAGTGTTAAAAAATAAAGACATAATACTGTGCGACTCTGCCGGCAAGATAATTGCTAGTTCTTCAGAGTATCGTGAAATTTATAAATATTTAGACTGTTCTGTATTCGGTATTGAAGCGAATGCTTATATGGATGCCATAGCAATAGACATTGATACAAATACTTTAAGCGAATAAAAAGGAGGTAAAAATGTCAGTTATAAAATCTGTAGAATTTTACATTAAAAGTAAAATCAATTCAGACTTAATAAAATGCAAAAGCCTTGGTGGCGCAAAAAAGAAAATTAGATTCTTAAAGCGTTTAGGCTTTAACGGAAAAGTTATAAAACTAACATTCTTTAAAGGCGGCTCTATATTAGCAGATGAGGTTGTGTTATGAAAACAGTTTATTTAGTTATCTATAAACCAAGCGGAAGTTATAGGCAGAGTAAAGTATTTTATGATTCTGACGAAGTACAAGATTATGCTTTAAAGATTAACGAACAAAAAGGCTGCAGCGTTAGAGTTATATATAAAAAACCGAACTCTAAAAAATGGTTTTTGCTTAATAATTTACTACCTAGAGAATGCTGTTAATAACTGGCAGAGCATGCCTGCCTTAACAACATGCGTAGTTGTTGTTAACTTTACCCCTCCTTGTAAAGTTAACAAGCCATTAAGCCTACGGTTTAAGAAGTTGACCGTAGGCAACTCCTGTTGGTTGAATTAGTCTTAAGCAGTCCAAATCTGCAAACCAACTCTAACGCTACATAAAGCGCAAAAAAACAAAGTGTGTAGGTGTATTTATGGAAGAAAAAACTTATTTTATGATTAGCTCAAAATTTGGCACAAGAATTTTGTGCAACACAGAAAAACTTGCTGACCTAATTGCAGACCTTAAGCAACTAGACACTAAATTTTCTGTTAAAAGCGGTCCTAGTCGTAAAGGTCCATTTTCTACTATCAAGGACGTTTATGGCATCAGTTAATTTTATTGTCCGTTTTGAATGCGATGACCGTATTATTGATGCAAGAATGGCTTTGCGTGAGGCTGTAATTCACTATAAGAGTTTGAAAGATTTGGACGAGCCTGTAGATTTAATTTGCATTAAAGACGGAATTGAATATTGCTTAATGTGAGGTTGTATATGAGTAGATTAACTCCAGGGCAAATTGCAGATACAATTTGTCAAACTCTTACCTTACCAGAGGTTGTGCAATTTTATGGCATTCAAGTAAGCATGAGAGGAAATTTTATATGCTGTCCTTTTCACGGTGAAAAAACTCCGTCATGCAAAATAAGTGATAAATTGTTTCACTGTTTTGGCTGTGGTGCTAGTGGAAATTTAATACAGTTTGTTGAAAAGTTATTTGATGCCGATTTTAAAAGTGCATTAGTAAGAATTGATAATGATTTTAATCTAGGACTTACCGGACAAACTGTAAGCGAAGAGCAACGCAGAAAAGCCGAGGCAATAAGGCAAAAGCGTGCAGAAGAAGAAAAAATTAGAACTGCGCACGAACGCTACATAAAAGGTTTGGAAGAAGAATACCTAAAGATTTGGAAAATGCTACTCTTCTACGACCCAACAGATTTAGACCATGTGGACGAACGTTGGCTATGGGCTATTAATAATTTTGATTATTATGACTATCTAGCGCAAGCTTATGGTTTTAACATTGAGCGTTTTGACGCTGAATTATTGTTTATTGAAAAAAGAGAACTTACTCTTGAAAACAAAAAACAAAATGTTTTAAATGAGGTTGCAAACAATCTTATTAAGATTTTGGAATCAATAGACAAAACGAAACCTTTAAAATTAGAGGCGGTAGAAGCCGACAGTGAAAAACTTAACATTTATAAAGAAATTTTAAAGGACTACAAAAGCAATTTAGTGTTTTAAAAATAAGGGGAAATGTATGTATGTAATTAAAATTGATAAAAAAGATATTGCTAATATTAAACAAAAAAGAGACGGTAATCTTATCATTCACTTAAAACAGTTGCGAGAAAATGGCTTAAATAAATTTTGGGTTGTTGACGGTAGTTTTGGAATGGTAGAAGAAAATGGTTATGTGTTAGTTAAACCTGCTAAACCATTGGAGGTTAAGCATGAAAAAAATTAACTTTATAAATAACCCACTCTACCCTGAAACAGATATTGGAATATCTAAACTGTTTATGGACAGTTTTAATGACGAATTAATCTTTTGCAAAGACCTAGCAGAATGGTATGTTTGGAACGGTAAATACTGGGAAAAAGATGCCAAAGAGGGAGGCAAACGTTGCGAGCTTATGAAAGATATGGCTACATACTGTATTGCTGAAATCTACGCTAGTGATTTAAAAAAAGAACAAAAGGAGTATTTATTGAAAGTCTATTCTAAACTTAATGCTAAATATTATAGAGATTCAATTTTAAAAGATGCACAAAGTATTAGACCTATAGACTCCTCAATATTTGATACGCATAAACTGTTGTTTAACTGTCAAAATGGGACATATGATTTTGAGCGTGACATTTTTAGAGATTTTGAGAGAACAGATTATATCACAGATATATCTAACGTGACTTATGATAAAACTGCAGATTGCCCACGCTTTAAACAATATTTAAAAGAGGTTTTAGAAGACCAGGACAAAATAGACTACTTATTAAAAATGGCATCCTACGCATTAACTGGTGACACCTCGCGAGAATGCTTTTTTATTCTTTACGGTAACAAAACACGTAACGGTAAAAGCACTTTTGCTAGCACTTTGTATTATTTGGCTGGTTCATATTCAAAAATACTGCGTGAAGAAAGTATCACGCAAAAAAGCTTTAACAATGGTGGTGGTGTTGCTTCGCCTGATATAGCAAGATTAAAAAAAGCTCGTATTGCCTTGGTAAACGAAATTTCACCTGGCATGTTGCTTAATATCTCTTTAATTAAAGCTATGACTGGTAACGACGGAATAACAGCACGTTTTCTGCAAAAAGAAGACTTTGACTTTACCCCACAATGCAAGCTTTTTATCAATACAAACGATTTTCCGCGAATGAGTGACGACAGTATATTCAATTCACGTAGATTAGAGCTTTTATGTTTTGAAAAAGTTATTGATGCAGAGCATCAAGATATTAACTTAAAAGAACATCTAAAGCAAGAAATTAATGGCATTTTCAATTATATTGCACCTTATTATAAGCGTTTAAAAGAAGAGGGCTTTTGTCAGCCTGAATCTACTAAAAAGCTTATAGAAAAGTATAAATATAATTCAAATAACATCTTGCTATTTGAAAAAGAGTGTTTGTTTAAGGATGCTGAAGCTTATATGAAAGTTTCAGACATCTACTCTACTTATACAAAATGGTGCGAAGAAAACGGCTATAATGCGTTGGCTAAAAAGAATTTTAAAGACAAAATGGAGGCTATTGGAGCTGTGTTTACAGAAAAGAAAAGCAAAAAAAACGATAAAGGTTTTTTTGAGAATACTTACTGGGTAACAGGCTTTTCAACAACTAAACCTGCACCGCTACAAATGTTATTAGAGCCAATTACAGACGAGGAAATGCCATTTTAGCCCAAAAAGTTTATAAATTTAGGACATTTGGGACGTTTGGGACATTCTTTAAGTTTGCTCTTAATTATTAATATTTATATTTAAACCAAAATTAAGTCCTAAAAGTCCCAATAGTCCTAAACCGTTTATGGAGGTGTAACAAATAAATTCTATGTATGTATCTATGTATGTAAATCAAAATGGAAAATTTTATGAAGAAATTTTTAATCATATCTTTAATAGTTCTTGTAATAGCACTTTTAACTGGAACTTGGATACTATTAGGTTCTGCGTGGTGTTGCTATAAACTAGGTGATTATTTAACAGTCCTTTCTAAAATATTTAATTTTTTTGGTTGGAATAAAGGAATAAGATTATGACAGCAGAAAAAAAGAGAGGAATACTTTTAGGAATAATTTACCTAATTACTGCAGTTGCAGTTTTGTTTGGGGCATTCGCAGTATATAACCTTGCTCTAGTTCAAAAGCCTTGGACATTAACAACCACCTACTTATCTACTCTAAACCTAGACGCAAGCAAAAGTCCTATTATATCTGTTAATATAAAAAGCAATAGAAACAATAATGGACAAAAAATATCTGATGTGCAATTTAATGGTTATTCAGATGTTGAGGGTAAAGGTGTAACCGGTTTTGGCATTCAAGTTTATGGTGACTACAGTGTAAAAAATTCAAAACAATATCAGGGCACTGAAGTTTATGGCACGAGTTATAAAGACCCTACTCTATTCAGTGCAGAGCAACAAGTTGACCACACCTACATTAATGGTAACTTTACTTTCTACAAAACAGGTGACGGTGGCACAACTTATTACACCGTGCCTTACTCTGACCTAAAAGATTATTTAATTATAGATATTGACGGAGATATTTATCGTTTATTACTTAAAGAATATTCTTTTAGCTTTAGACGAAATAAAAGCAATTTCTTTAAATATCTTGGAGGTTGTTTTACCGGCAACTACTGGGAAAATTATACAGTTAATGCAAAATACACCTGGTATGATGTGTTTGATAAAATTATATCTTCCGCAAACAATACGAACCTAACAGACACGCATGCTGCTTACCCTTTAAACGGTTTTGACCTTAACGAGTATTTAGATATTCAAGTAAAAAAAGACGGTAAGTTTGTTGCTTTACCTAAAACGACTGACAGTCAAAAATTATTTGCTATTCCTGTTGACTATTCTAATGACGGTGCTACAAAAGTAGAAGACAGTATGTTTGATATGGTTAAGGGTTCTGCAACATGGGGTTACTGGAATAATACAACAGTCAAAGATTTCTGGGGTGTTGGCGAATCTATAGTTATAACAGAAAAAGAAATAAATTTTGTATATTTAACGTCTTATGACGGCAATTTCTTAACATTAGACCCTAGATTGCAAAATTATTTAAAAACTTACGCTGGCGACATTCGTATCAATATCAATCTTGCAAATATAACTAAAGACGTCAAAGGTATTGATTTGAGCGCATTTAACTTTAATGCTAAAGAGTTTAATATTACAAACTCTAATGCCGGATTTATTCTTCTAAACGAGGACAGTTGCAAAACCTTACCAACTGTGACGGAGGTGTAAAATGGAATTAGAAAAGAAACACTATTATCAAATTTTAGTATGTGTGCTAATAAGCGTTATCTGTGTAGTCCTTTATGCCTGGTATTACATGGAATATATCAAACCAAAATCTAACACCATAGGCTCACCTGAAACAGAGCTTGCTTATACAAGGCTGCCTATAAAAGACTATATCAGCACAGATTCGGTTTTGTTTAGTATGGATGTTAATGATGTATCATTCAAAGTTGAAAATGGCACTGCTACATACAACTATACGTTTGACTCACAACAATACAACGGACTAATAACAGACTATGCTCTGTTTGTAAACAATACGCTTCTGTCTGATAGTCAAAATGCTGGAACTTTAAGCGGTGTTTACACACTAAACTACATCAATGAAAATAATACAGTGTTTAACACTACAAACATAAATATAAGCTTTACATTCCACTCATTAAGTAGTCAGTTAAGAATTTCATTTGCAGACACAAACGATAATTTAGGCTTGTTAATGAATTACTTTAAAAACAACAGTTTTATAATTACCGTCTGCGAAAACCCATTCACCATGGGACAAGTTCAAACCGATGACGAGCTTGGGCGCATTGATTGTAAAGTGTTTGTTGGCGATGCTACAAATGTTTATGCCGAATATAACGACTCATTATTGACCACAAACTCTAGTAAAACAATTCTTGTAAAACGTTCCGGCAGTATGAGCTTATTTACAGTTGTAACCAATGACATTAAAGATATTAATGTTGTAACCAATGGTGAATATACCGTTGATTATGACCCTGAAAGTTATGAATATACCATAACCTGGAGCAACGCAGATTATTTATTTATCAATGTAAACACTAGCAACACAGAGGTTGCTTAAAAGGCTTAAATATGAAAAATAAAAAATTAATTATACTTTTAGTTTTATTCATAGTTTGCTTTACCTCCTGGCTTTTGCTTGAAATATTTAATCTAATCTATAGAATTGGCTCTACTGTCAAAATTTCAGGCTCTCTATTATACATTGCTTGGGTATTAGCTTTTAATGCTCTAATATCTGAAATTTATTTTTGTAAAAGGAAACATAAAGGAGACATTCAATGAATAGTTTTTGGAAAAAATTTTTAATTAGAACTGGTGTTTTGGCTGGTGTTATTGGTGCATCCGTAGGACTAACCTACGGACTCACCGCACACAAACATAAACAACAGTTACAAACTGAATACAATAAAGGTTATGAAAACGCTCAAACAAATGAGGCATTTTATAAAGAGCAACTAGAAATTTATAAAAACCTAGTTGCCGAACAAAACAAAACAATAACCAACTTTACAAATAGAATTAATAACCTCAATAATACTGTAGAACAGCAAAAAGTTCAAATAACAACTTTAAACAGTCAACTTGAAACTGCTAATGCTAGAATACAAGCTTTAGAATCGGAAAACACAGATTATCTAACACAAATAACACAATTACAAGCTAGAAAAACAGAACTTGAAGCTCGTGTTGCAGAACTAGAACAAAGTGGCAGTGATAACTCTGCAGAGATTGCACAGCTGCAAGAAGAAATAACCTCACTAAATGGACAAATCACAACGCTACAAAACATAATTGCAAATAATGATAGCACTATTGCGTCTTTGCAAACTCAAGTTGCAAACTATGAACAGCAAGTTACATCTCTGCAAACAGACATTATAGCAAACGAAACACTAATACAAGAATATGAGGCTAAAATAGCGCAGCTAGAAGAATCTGTTGCATACCTAGAAGCTTATTTTGATGTTGATGTTGGCGAGAACAAATCTGTTGTTAAATTTATGTTTAATGGCAATGTTTACAACGCACAAGTAGTTGACAATGGCTCTACTGTTACAGTCACAGAGCCTGAAAGCACTGAATATATAATTTTTAATGGCTGGACTCTTAATGAC
>CANDFN010000045.1 GCA_947384015.1 uncultured Clostridia bacterium
AAAGTTCTTTAAACAACACAACAGAAATAAGAAAAAAGTTTGCGCTTTCTGTGAAGATAAAAATTTAAAGATTGATTATAAAGATGCTAATCGTCTTAAAAAATATGTTACAGAAAAAGGTAAAATTATACCTAGCCGTCAAACTGGCACATGCGCTCGTCACCAACGTGAACTAACTGTTGCAATTAAACGCGCACGTAACATTGCTCTTTTACCATTTAGTGGTGACTAAAAACTTAAAAAAACTCTCTTGTGAGAGTTTTTTTGTTTTTATAATATACAGTGTTTTTGTTGATGCAACATTATTTTAAATTTACTATATGTTAGCGATCTGTTAAAATTTATGCGAGGCGTTTATGCAAAATTTTGGTTACAGCATGTTGTGGTTTTGGGTGTGTTATATACTTGTAACATTGGTGGGTATGTTTCACACAATTTTTAATATTTATGTTTTGCACATGAAACCTATGGACAAAACAAGCATGGGTGAGGGTTATGAAAAAACAAAGCCTTGGCATCCGCTTTATAATATAATTTTGTTTACAATATTTGGCTGGCTTTATATGAGAGGGTTAGCCAACCCTACAATAACAGAGGCGTTAATTACAGCTTCCATTTGGGTAGGAATTTGTATTGTGTTTGACCTTATTGGTTGGGTGATAATAAAACATCCATGGAGTTTAACCTTTAAGCAGTTTTATTGCGAGTATCAACCTTGGATTACTTTAATTTACCTTGCAATATTTTTAGGACCAGTGTTAGGCTATTTGTTTTGTTTAATTTAAAATTTAAATGTAAAAGAGATTTGCTTATAATCAATTTAATAATAATGTGTTAAAGAAATTAATAATTTATATTTTTTATAATAGAATAGCAGGCCAAATCTTGCTATTTTTGTTAAATATGTTATAATAAATATATGGAAACGATTGTGGCGCTTGCAACTCCACCAGGCAACAGCGGAGTTGCGGTTATTAGAATTAGTGGGCAAGATGCAAAAGAAATTTTGCAAAAAATGATTTGCGAAAATTTAAACTTTACCCCACGTATGATGTATTTAAAAGATGTGGTAGCAGACAATGTTAAAGATAATTGCCTTGTTGTTTATTTTGCTGCCCCAAACAGTTTTACGGGCGAGGATGTTGTAGAGATACAATCTCACGGTGGGTATCATTTAGCTCAAATGATTATAAATCAATGCATAAAATACGGTGCAAGGCCTGCATTGGCTGGAGAGTTTAGTAAACGAGCTTTTTTAAATGGAAAAATGACGCTAGACCAAGCAGAAGGTATTATGGATTTAATTAATGCAGAAACCGATTTGCAGGCTTCTGCTGGTAGCAAATTGTTAAACGGGCGCATGTTAGAAATGGTGCAAAATGTATCTAACCAATTAACTGACATTTTGGCTGAAACTGAGGCGAAACTAGATTATCCAGAATACGAATATACCCAAGCGGAAACAACCAACACTCTTAATAGGCTAAATAGCATTTTTAAAGAGGTGTCTAATTTTATAAACACAAGCGTGCATGGACAGGTTATAAAAAATGGTGTTAAAGTGGCTTTAACAGGGGCGCCAAATGTTGGTAAAAGCAGTTTGTTAAATGCGTTAACAGAAACGGATAAAGCTATTGTTACTTCTATTGCAGGCACAACAAGAGATGTTATAGAAGGCGAGTATATTTATAAAGGTATTTTGTTTAGAATGTTTGATACTGCAGGCATAAGGGAAAGTGCTGATGAAGTGGAAAGTATAGGTATAAAACGTGCATTAAATGTGGTTAAAGATGCCGATCTTGTATTAAAAGTGTTTGACGGAACAACCAATTACGAAGTAAAAACAACAAAGCCAACAATAACCGTTGGCAACAAAAGTGATATAAATAAAAGTAAAGACACCGATATAATGGTAAGTGCAAAAACAGGCGAGAATATAGAAAAGTTAAAGCAACTTATATTTGAAAAAACTGTAGGCGAAGAAATAAATACAAACAATTTTTACTTAACAAATGCAAGACATATAGAATGCGTGCAAAGAGCATTGTCTGGCTTAGCAGATGCTATTGCAAGTTTTGAAACAACAACATTAGACATCGTGTCCGCTCAGATAAAAACGGCATGGCATGCCTTAGGAGAAATTACTGGTGTTACAAGTGACGAGGCTATTATAGATAAAATTTTTAGTAAGTTTTGTTTAGGCAAATAAATTATAAAGATCCTTTTAAAATACTTTTATTAAAAACACATTTAAAACTTTAATAGGCAAACAAAAAATAGGGAACAATCCCTATTTTTAAACACCTAAGCCAGTAGAAGTTGTGTCGTCATCAACATCTTCATCGTCTTTTTTCTTGCTTGCAATTTCTTGGTCTACAAGTTGCTTTAATAACTTTTCAAGTTCTTCCATAGAAAGATCGGCCAACTCAGCAAGAGTATAAATGTTAAATCTACTTTTACTTATTCTTAAAATTAAATCATCTCTAGTTAATTTAGAATTGTTTTTCATAAATAATTTTCTTCTCCTTAAGTGTTGCAATTTTAACACAGATTTCATAACTTGTCAACCACCTATCAAAAATAAGTATGCAAAATTCTATAAATTTATTCTAATAAGATGTGTGCAAAATGATTGACTTATCTTTATAAATTTTAAAAGATTAATGGTTTAAATATTTTTAAATTGTTGAAAATGTTGTTTTTTGTGTTATAATAGGTATGATGTTAAAAGCGGTTGAAACTTATGACGCAATAGTAATAGGTAGTGGGCATGCTGGAAGTGAGGCCTGCCTTGCTCTTTCACGCCTTGGCAAAAAAACATTGTTAACAACTCTTAATTTAGATAGTATTGCATTTTTAGCATGCAACCCTTCCATAGGTGGAACTGCCAAAGGTCAGCTTGCTGGCGAAGTTGATGCCTTAGGTGGAGAAATGGGGGTTAACGCAGATAAAGCATTGTTACAACTTCGTATGCTAAACATTGGCAAAGGCCCTGCCGTGCAATCTTTACGTGCTCAAGTAGATAAGGTTGTTTATCACACTCAAATGAAACATACAATAGAGCGTCAACCAAACCTAGATATTTTGCAGGGTGAGGTTGCAGAAGTTTTGGTGGAGAATAATAAAGTTGTTGGTGTAAAAACTGCAATGGGTGAGGTGTTTGCATGTAATGCTGTGGTTGTTGCAACTGGCGTTTACCTTAATAGCAGAATAATAATTGGAGACTATACAAAGCAAACCGGCCCTAATGGTTACGAGCCAAGCACAAAGCTAACACAAAGCTTAATTGATTTGGGTATAGAAATCCGCCGTTTTAAAACTGGCACACCAGCACGTGTGGACGGTAAAACAATAGATTACACCAAGTTTGAATTGCAACCAGGGGATGAGTTAAATGTTAGTTTTTCACCGCTTAGCAAAAATGTAAAAAACAAATTACCTTGTTATTTAGGCTATACATCCACAGAGATGCACGATTGTATTCGCGCAAACATTAATCGTGCACCGTTATATTCTGGTAAAATTAACGGTGTAGGTCCGCGTTATTGTCCAAGTATTGAAGATAAAATTATGCGCTTTAGTGACAAAGAGCGTCATCAATTGTTTTTAGAACCAGAAAGTGAAAGCACAGACGAAGTTTATGTTCAAGGCATTTCTAGTAGTATGCCAAGCGATGTTCAACGCAAGATGTATAGATTAATCCCAGGGTTTGAACAGGTTAAGATTATGCGCTTTGCTTATGCTATTGAGTATGATTGCATTAATGCTACCGAGTTAAAAAATAGTTTAGAGCATAAAAAAATAAACGGACTTTTCTTTGCTGGGCAAATAAATGGAACAAGTGGTTACGAAGAGGCTGCAGCACAAGGTATTATGGCGGGTATTAATGCAGGGAAATATGTTGATAATAGCCAGCCGTTAGTGTTGGGTAGAAATCAAGCTTACATTGGTGTGCTTATTGATGACCTTGTAACAAAAGAAATTACCGAGCCTTATAGGATGATGACAAGTCGTGCCGAATACAGACTTTCCATTAGGCAAGATAACTGCGACTTGCGTCTTACACAAATAGGGCGAGATATTGGGCTTGTGGACGACAAACGTTATAAATTATACAAGAAAAAGGTTAAGCAAATAGAAGAAGTGTTTAACACATTAAATCAAATGAAAAACCCACAAGAATTGACCGAATTGTTTAACGCAACAAACACTCCAATTCCTAAATCCGGCTTAACGCTTAAAGACTGTATTAAGCGTAACAACATTACAATAAACGAAGTAAAAAAACATTTTAACTTGTTTGAAAATATACCAAACAATGTATTGGATTATGTTAATACAGAAATTAAATATGAAGGCTATATAAAAAACGAACAAGCGTTAATAGAAAAAACAAAAAAACTGGATGATATATCTTTGCCAGAAATTGATTATTCGCAAATTCTAGGTCTGCGCTTAGAAGCAAGGCAAAAACTAAACAAGTTTAAACCAGCAACACTAGGGCAGGCAAAACGTATAGACGGTGTAAGCCCAAGCGATATTAATGTATTGTTGGTTTACTTAAAAATGAAAGGTGTAATATAAGGTTGGAAGTTCAACCTTATTTTTTATTTATGCTATTAAAAGTTGACTTGTAATTGTGGTTTATGTTAAAATAAAAATAGGAGAAACAAAAGATGGTTACAGTTACAGATAAAGACATATTTTTTGCAAAAATGAGGGAAGGAGCAACTATACCAACAAAGAAGGACGAAGATGCTGGTTATGATATGTATGCTTGTTTTGATGAGGACTTTTTTGTAATAGAGCCGCACGCAACGGCATTGATTCCTTCTGGCATCGCTATGGCGTATTCTAAAAAATATTATGCGCAGTTAGAAGAACGCAGTTCAATGGCAAAACTCGGTATAAAAAGGTCGGGCGGTGTTATTGACAGCGGTTACCGCGGAGAATATATTGTTACCACCTACAATACAAACAATAAACCTTTTATTATAACAAAGATTTCAGAAGAAGAGTTGCCAAATAAGTTTATTGTAAATGGTAAAAAATATAAAAAGAAAGATGTAATTTTGTATCCTTATACAAAAGCGGTTTGTCAGGTGATTATGCAAGAAGTTCCTGCACTTACATCAAAAGAACTGAGTTATGAAGAGTTAAAAGCAATCCCTTCTGCACGTGGCACAGGTGGGTTTGGGCATAGCAAAAAATAAAAGGTGGCGGTTTCCACTTTTTTGTTTATAATATATATGTAGTTAAACATGGTTTGAAAGATGCCACTTAATTGTCTTTTAACTCTAATTAAATTATAATTCTTTTATTACAATTCTAACTTTTAGCATACTAAAACAAGCAAAATCCTACGAAGCGTAGGGGAACAATCTGTTGTTTTGGTGGTATAATAATTGCAAGGAGGTTAAATATGGATTTAAACAAAATTGGCAAATTTATTGCCGAGCAAAGAAAGGCAAAAGATCTAACGCAAGTTAAATTAGCCGAACTTTTAAATGTAAGCGAAAAAACAATTTCTAAATGGGAGTGTGGTAATGGTTTTCCGGATACTTCTTTAATTCTTCCTTTGTGTGAAGCATTAGATATAACTGCAAACGAATTATTGTCTGGTAAGGTTTTGTTAAATGATGAATACAAAACAAGTGCGGAACAAAATTTAATAGAACTAAAAAGCGCTCAAGAGAAAAGCACAAAACATCTACTTACACTGGAAATAGTTATTGGTTATTTGGCAACCTTTGCTTTCCTTATAACAATTTTTGCAGCAAGTTTTGCAGTGAACAATCTTGTTTGGCGTATAGTGCTAATAGTATTTGGTTGCGTTAATATGATTATAGGTGTTTTGTTTACTTTAAAAATAGAAAAAGATGCAGGTCTATATGAATGTGCAAACTGCCACCATAAATATATACCAACTTATAAGGCTGTGCTATGGTCTATGCACATGGGTAGAACTAGATACATGAAATGTCCAAAGTGCAGCAAAAGAACTTGGAATAAAAAGACAATTAAATAAAAGTAAAGGGGTTGCGCAATGGCGCAATCTTTTTATTTGTTATAAGCTAAAAAGGTTAAACCAAATTTAAATATTTAATCAAATAAATAAAAACATAGTTTACTTTAATCAAAATTTTAAAAAATCTATAAAAAATATCTTGACATTATTAGTCTTTTTATATATAATTAAATTACTGGCGGTGTGGCTCAGCGGTTAAAGCAATCGGTTCATACCCGATAGATCAGTGGTTCAATTCCACTCACCGCCACCACATCGTCATACGCGGCGTAGAATATTTGGTGCGCAAAAGGGTTAAAATGGATGTGTTGCATATAACAGTTAACAAATTCTTACCTTTCAAATTGTAGTTACAATTTGTTGCCCATAAAATAGCACCAACATTGTTAACTTTGTGTTAAACTTAACACAAGTCAAGCGAAAGTTGCAATATGGTCCCATGGTCAAGCGGTTAAGACACCGCCCTTTCACGGCGGTATCAGGGGTTCGATTCCCCTTGGGACTACCAAACAGACAAAGCTCACCAGAAGGTGAGTTTTTTATTACTTATTGATGTTTAAATATAGGGGAATCTCACCCCCTCGGGGTTCGCCCCTTGTCGGGCAGACCGCAACAAGTTGCTCCCGCTCGTATGCTAAAAACAACAAACCATTGTTGTTTTCTTTACGCACTCGCCCCCTTGGGACTACCAGACAAACAAAGCTCACCAGAAGGTGAGTTTTTTATTTTTTAGCACTTACTTGTTTCTATGAAAGGGGACAACCTTTCCCTTGCATCCTTTCCCTTTTAATAAGGAATTATTAAAAGCATTTCAATTTATCTAAAGGTTATATTTTAATAATTATAAATGTTTATTTAATAAAATAGATTTTATCTATTGACAATCAAAAAATATAGAGATATAATAAGTTTAATTTAATTGCCAGTGAAGAGGCTATTAGTTGATAACTGATAAAGAGAGTTTGCGGTTGGTGAAAGCAAATGAAAGTTGCAACTATCTCCACCTTGGAGGCACCAATGAAAGTTGGGTTGACTACATAACGCAATTTGTAGAAAATGAGTGAGATACTTTTGTATCTAATTAGAGTGGCACCGTGGATTATATTCACCTCTAAAAAGGTTTTCTTTTTGGAGGTTTTTTATATGTTGTTTAAATTAAAAACTTTTATATATAGCTTATTGTCCCGTAAGGGATAGGTGTTTTTTTGTATTTATATTTATAAAAGAATTTTAATTTAAAGGAGAATGAAAATGTTAGATATTAAAGATATAAAAAGAAGAAAAGATTATTACAAACAATGTTTTGCAAAAAGGGAATATGATGTAGATTTAGATGAGATGATAAATTTGCATAATAAGGCTTTGGCATTAAAACTAGAGCAAGAAGAATTATTAGCTATTAAAAACAAGGGTGCAAAGGAGTATGAACAAGCAAAACGAAACAATGCAAACAATTTACAAGAGCTACAAAACGCAATGCGCATAAACACTCAAAAGGTTGCAGAATTAACTGCCGAATATAATAAGGTTTTGGAGGAGTTTAATAACATCTATTTGGCGCTTCCAAATATTGTTGTGGACGATGCACCAGCTGGTGGCAAAGAACATAATGAGGTTTTAAGAGAGTTTAAAGCAAAACCAAATTTTAATTTTAAACCTAAAACTCACATAGAGTTGTGTAAAGATTTAAAACTAATAGATTATGATAGGGCAATAAAAATTGCAGGTGAAGGTAATTGGATTTATACAGGTATGGGAGCAAGGTTGGAATGGGCAATACTAAATTTTTGTATTAACGAACATTTAAACGATGGTTTTGAATTTAAATTGTTGCCCCACATGCTAAAATATGATTGCGGTTTTGGTGCAGGTCAGTTTCCTAAATTTGATAAAGAAGATTTCTTTATAGATAAAGAATGTTTACCAAATAACTTTTTGTTGCAAACTGCAGAAACTGCTCTTGTTAGATCGGAAGAGCACACGTCTGAACTCCAGTCACCATAATACATCT
>CANDFN010000046.1 GCA_947384015.1 uncultured Clostridia bacterium
TACGGTAACTGCGCCAAGTGTAAATTTTGCCTATTGGTTGCAACATCCTTGCAACATCGGTAAAACCTTGATTTAATAGATTGGTTAATGCTTTACGCTCTTGCGGTAAAAAGCCTGTGCGGCGGCTACATTCTTTTGGGTGAGACAGGTCATCCTCTGTGTGAGATATGTTTGCGTCGGCAACATAAATAACATTTGTTGTCTGTTTTAGTTTAATAAGGTAGTTGGTCATTTTGTCCCAAAAGTCCATTTTAAAATCTAGGCGATTACCTCCATTTGGAACATAGCAGTTTACAAGTGCAAAGTTGTTGTAATAGGCTGTTATAACTCTGCCTTCTGGGTCGGGTTCGCCGTCAAAACCAAAAGTTACTTTATTTGGTTGAGTTTTTGTTAAAACTAATGTGCCTGCATAGCCAGCAACCTGACCGCAATTAAATATGCAATTATACTTGTTTAAAAACAATGGATTGGCAAACATGCTTAATTGTGAGGTGTTTACATTTAAAATTTCGCTTGCCGTTTGTTCGGTTGCGCGCACTTCTTGAAAACAAATTATGTCTGCATCTAATTTGTCTAACCAAGGAATAAGCCCTTTGTTGGTGGCAGAACGTATCCCATTTAAGTTATAAGTTAAAATTTTCATTTATTATCCTTTTGCTATTGTTTATTTAATAGGTATTTTAAAATAATGCCTACGCTTCTATCTTCTGTTATTTTATTGTTTAAACACATTTTTTTAACTTCATCAAAAGTAAACCATTCGTAATTTATTATTTCGCCGTCTTCTAGGTGCTGTTTGTCTAATTTAAAATTGGTAATCTCGTAATAAAACAAATCCCACACAACGGTTGCTCCAGCTTTAGATATATGTAAAAGTTTTGGAGTTTTTGTAATTATTCCAACTTCTTCATAGCACTCTTTAACAACTGCCATTTTTGCAAACTTGGCCATGTCGTCATTAAGGTGGTTAGTATACTCTTCCAAAGTATCAAAAACCTTTCCACCTGGTAGGCGATAGTCGTAGGCGTTTAACTCGTGGCGGTATTCTTTAGAAATAAGCATTTTATTGTCTTTAACAATTAAAGCGCGCACGCCAGGGGAGCGCATTGCATATTCGTAAGTTTTGGCTTTTCCGTTTGGAAGTTTAACTTCTTCTTCAACTACTTTAATTATTTTTCCGCTATATTTTGTTTTCATAATTTCCTTTTTATTAAAAGTTTATTTCTTTATTGTTTGTTTAAGCAATATATATTGCACTTAGTGCTTAAAAATTAATGTTATTGTTCTTCTTTAAATTCATCGTTTAAAAATTCTTTAAGTAGGGTGTAACGTTTGGCTGTGTAATTGTTGTGTATCATACGGGCAAGTATCTGTTTGCTACCAATTAGCACTACCGCTTTTTTTGCACGTGTAATTGCAGTGTATAATAAGTTGCGTGTAACTATAATTGGTGCGCCTGGCACAAGAGGGATTACAACGCAATCAAATTCACAGCCTTGGCTTTTGTGTATGGTTATGGCATAAGCTAGGGTAAGTTGATGCATGTCGCTTTGGGCGTATCTACAAACCTTTCCGTCATCAAACTTTATTACAACTTCGTGTGTATCTGGCACAATTTGGGTTATATAACCGATATCTCCATTAAACACACCTTTGCCATTGTTGGTTAGCCCATTTGGTTCGGTTTTTGTGTATTCCATATCATAGTTGTTTTGAACCTGCATAACCTTATCTCCAACATGATATTTTACAAATTCGTTACTTAATTCTAAGCCAGAGTAAAAGGGGTTGAGCGTCATTTGTAAACGCTTGTTTAAATTGTCTATTCCGCATGGGCCAGCTTTCATAGGTGCAAGCACTTGAATTTCTTCTGGCGCATAACCGAAATATTTGGGCAAACGCGTGCTTACAAGGTCTACTATAGTTTCGCTGTTTGCAGTTAAGTCGTTGCCTGGCATAAAGAAAAAGTCTTTGCTACTATTATCCACAACAGGCATTTTACCACTGTTAATTAAATGGGCGTTAGATACAATTAAACTGTTTTCGCCTTGCCTATAAATGTTTACTAAAAAGGTTGTTGGTAGGCTATTGCTTTCTATAAGGTCTCTTAACACGTTGCCGGCGCCAACGCTAGGTAATTGGTCTTTATCTCCTACTAAAATTAAGCGGGTGGTAGAGCGTAATGCTTTTAATAGGTGGTAGAAGAGTGTAGAATCTACCATACTAACTTCGTCTACAATAACGACATCTGCGTCTAAAGGATTTTCTTCATTACGGTTAAAGAAAATTTTGTCCTCCCCAGTGGTCTCTAGTGCGCGGTGAATGGTTTTTGCTTCGCACCCGCTAGTTTCGGTTAAACGTTTAGAAGCGCGCCCAGTTGGGGCACATAAAAGAACTTTGTGTTTTTGTTGTTTGCACATCTCTAAAACACAACGCACTATTGTAGTTTTACCCGTTCCAGGTCCGCCGGTAATAATAGATACTCCGCGGGTAAGGGCAGTGAGCACTGCGTCTGTTTGCTCTCCATTTAAAATGATGTTGTGTAGGCGTTGATAAAAATTAATGTTGTCTATAAAATTAATATCATCTTGAAAACGGTTATAGGTTAGTTTATATAATTTGCGGGCTATATATTTTTCTTGATAATAAAATTTAGTTAACATTACAATGTCTGTGCCATGATAAGAAAAACATTTTGCCAAGCCTTCTATATTTAAATAGTCCACGCACTTTTCTAGTAAATGGTTATAGTCTTCACTAAAGTTTAAAATTTCTTTACAGTTGTCTATTAGTGTTTGTCTTGGTAAGTAGGTGTGCCCTTCGCGCTCACTGGCAAGTTTTAATGTATAAATAAGCCCTGCACGAATGCGGTTTTCACCATACTCATCAATGCCAAGTTTAATGGCAATTTTATCTGCAGTGGCAAAACCTACGCCGTCTATATCTTCTATAAGCTGATAGGGGTTGGTTTTAACAACTTCTATCGTCTTTTCTTTATAAACATTAAATATTTTTATTGCAAGGTTGGTAGTTATAAAATGACTTTGCAAAAACATTATTGCATTTTGCATGTCTTTCATTTCGTTATAGGCATTAGATATTTCATAAGCTTTTTGCTTGCTTATGCCTTTAACTTTAGCAAGAAGGGTTGGGTTAAATTCTAAAACAGATAAGGTGTCTTCTTTAAATTCATCCACAATTCTTTTTGCTGTAACTGGACCTATGCCATAAATTAATCCGCTAGAAAGATATTTTTCTATTGCTGGCACGCTTGTTGGCTCTACTACATGAACTTCGGTGGCAGAAAATTGTTCTCCAAACTTTTTGTTTATAATAAAATCGCCAGTAAGTTCCAAAGTCTGACCGTCAAATAGTTCTGGAAAATTACCAACAGCAGTTAACTTTTTGTTGTTGTATGTTATGTTTATTACAGAGTAGCCATTTTCGGCGTTTCTAAACACTGTGTTTATAGCGCTTCCCACAATCTTCATGCCTTTATTTTACACTTTTTTTTGTTGTTTGGCAAGCATTCGTCGCATCACGCCCATAAGCTAAATCAATTTATAAAAAAATTGATTGTAAGCCTTAGGGCGGATGCTCCTCATCCTCCTCAAAGTTTTGATAGAGGAGATGTGTGGAGGGTAAAACATTCTTGTCTGGGAATTGGCAGGTTTGTTTTTAAAGTATTTGCACGCCCATAAGCTAAATCAATTTATAAAAGCAACAACTTCATAGACTATTTTAGTTCTGTATATAAATAAAACGGGGAGTTATGTGCTAGTTGCTTTTCTAACAAAAATTAGCCAATTTGCATAATTAGGGTTATGCTATTAACTAGTTGATTATTTTTTGCTTTTGTGATATACTAATAATAGTATATTGTGGCGGGCTTGCTGGCAGATTTGAGATTTGGCTAAAAATAACAAAAAATCGGCAAAAAATCAAGCAAAAACGGCAAATTTTGATTAAGTTTGGCAGTATTTTGAATTATTTTTTAATTTTTAGGTATTGACAAATTTCCAAAATGGGTTATAATAGCAACAATAGAGGGGAGAAATATGAAAAAATTTTTAATTTTCCTAGTTGCAATTGTGGTATGCGTGTGTGTTGGTGTAACCGGATACTACTTTTTGCGTAATGATGAAGTTATAAGATTAGAAAAAACTTCTATTCAAATTAATATTGATGATTACATCCGTAAAGATGGAACTTTCCACAATTCTTTAGGGCTTAATGTAACCCAAAGAAATAAAAGAACAAAATATGGTTATCGTGTGGAAGATGAAAATGGTAGAGATGTAACAAGTAGTAACTTTATTACATATGATGCAGACCAAGATGTTTACATCCCTCACGCTGGCGGTGAATATGTTTTAATTATCACAACATCAAATAAAAAGTTTGCAGAATTTAGAATTAACGTTCATATTGGTGATGGATTAACAGAAGAAAATCCATATTTCATTCGTAATGCAGACCAATTTTATAAGATTGAAAACAATCTTAAATGGCATTATAAGTTAATTGAAAACATCAAGATTGCAGACAATAAACATATTTCAGGTGAATTTACAGGTTCTTTTGATGGTAACTACAAAACCATAACAGGTTTAAATCTTACAACTGGTGATAATGCAGGTTTATTTGAAACTATTGCAAGTGGCACAGTTAAAAATTTAATTATTGATACTCCTAATATTGATGGTAATTTTGCTAAAGCGGGTGTTTTGGCAAGTGAAATTAGAGGCACAACAACAATCTCTGGTGTTCAAGTAAAAAATGCAAGTGTTGCAAATGCTAACACAAATGGCACAACTGGTGGTTTGGTTGCAAATGCCAACGAAGGTTCAAAAATAACACTTTCTTATGTAAATGGCACAATCACACTAGGTTCAAAACCAGTTGAAACTCCAGAAAAACCAGAAACTCCAGCAAACCCAGAAGAAACAGAAGCTGTCGCTTTAGCAGACGAGGCTGTAGGAACTCCAGTTGTTGGTGGTTTGGTTGGTTTATTAGATAAAGCAGTTATAAAAGCAAGTTATGCGCAAATTTCTGTTGTTGTAAACGGAACAATTAATTACACAACGGCAGGTGGTTTGGTTGGTAAGGTTGTTCTTGCACCAAGCGAAGTTTCAGACAAAGCAGAAGTTTCTGGCATGATACATCAAAGTTACGCTGTGGTTTCTAACAACGCATCAGTTTCAGCATTTGTTGGTAGTGTAACTTCTGCAAAAGCTATAGAACCAAAAACACAAGATAGTGAAGGAAATGCCTATACTTATATATACTTTGTAGGCAACTATGCTAAAAACAATAGTCAAGTAACAACTACAAATAATATTGTTGGTGCATTTGATGCTAACACAACTGCAGTTAAAGAACTTTTAACAGCAGAAGATGCAATATCTATAGCTCCTATAAAAGATAATAATGAATATTTATATTATAAAAACATTGAGTGGGATAGAGATATTTGGAATGTAACAACTCAATATCCAACCCTTAAACTTGATGCAGATAGAGTTTTAACCTTAAGCACTATTGAAGATAAATTAAAAGTTGCTACTAACTATATTCAATCTACAATGATTGTAGAAAAAGAAATAGACAGCACAGCCACAGCAGATACAATTTTAGGTTGCTTTAAAAATAATACAGCAACAAGATTGACTGGGGATGCTCAAGAATTTGATTTCACTTCTGTTGAAACTTCTAAATGGGATTTAGATAATATGATTTTAGAAGGTAATGGAAGCACAATTATTGTAAATAATAGTTTATTTAACTCTTTAACAAACAGTGCTATATCTAACATAAATGTTAAAGTTAAAACAGTTTCTACAAGCACCGAAATTTATGGTGGTTTAGCAAATACAATTGCTAACAATACTAATATTGATAATGTAACAGTAGAATATGTTGTAGATAAAATTGAAAACACAACCATTAAGACTTTTGGTGGTGTAGTTGGAACAGCAACCGATTCTAGTATCTCTAGTTGTTCGGCAAAAAATATTAATGTTGCATCTTCAGCTATTACTACAGCGGGCGGTATTGTTGGTTCAACTAATAGTGGTCTATCAATAGGTAATAGCGTTGTAGAATTCAACACCTTTAGCACAACAGAAACTGTTATTCTAGGTGGTGCATTAGGTAATAGCACAGGCTCTATCTCTGGTGCTGGTGAAAATGCAAGCATTTATATCAATGTGGTTAATGTTGCACAAAGCAGTAAAGTTGCAGGTGTTGCAGGTGTAAATAATAATGTAATCTCTAATGTTAAACTTGTTGGTAAAGGAATTAAATATTCTACAACAATGTCTGCAACCGAAGTTTACTTTGCAGGAGTTGCAGTAGATAACAATGGTTCTATAAACAACGTTTACAACTATATGTTAAACATTGGTGGGGGCGAAAACAATACATCTTTTGCTACAGGAAAAGATTATAAAGTTGCAGGTTTGGCATGGAACAATTCTACTGACAATTCAGCAATTTATCAATGTATTGTGGCATCTAACCTTTATGGTAACTATGTAGCAGGTATAGTTGGTGAACAAGGTGTAATTGGCGACGGATATAAAGCTGGTGAAGGTGGTTCAGTAAATGCAAGTGTTAAACAAGTTTTAGTTGCAGGTGCAAACTGGAATAAAGACGTGTTATACGGCTCAGCAGAAAACCCTACATACGCAGAGGGTGCAAACATCATGAGAGGCGATAAATTTGTTGCGGGCGTTGCTTACACAATTGCCAAAGGTAGCGTAATTAATGTTCAAACCAACAGTATAATTGAAGCTGCTTCTAACACAACAAGAGCTTCATTAATTGTGTTCCACTTCCCAGAAGGTGCGGTTTTAAATAACGCAGTTATAAACAGTCAGTTTGCAGGTAATGTTGGTGCGGCTTACTATCGTGATACATGGTGGAATGCAGGCACTATAAGCGGAAACAATAATGGTATATGTTATAACTTATATGGTAACCAAGGCTTCTCCGGAACAATGGGAAGTGTGGTTATAAACACTCAAACAATGCGTTCTGGTTTAAGCAATGTCAGCGACCAAACCGATAATAGCCAAAATAGTAGCAGTTCATTTGGTCATTTCACTCAATCTAAATTCATGGCTGGTAAGAGCATTTTATGGTGGGGTGATTATGTTGGTTATGCAGATGCAGGTAATCATGATAACTACATTTTAGAAACTGATAGCAATGGCTTTAATAATAGTGCAACATTTATAACCGAATTTACCTTACAAGCTAACAGTTCAGTGAATACTTTAAATTATGATAAAACTATTAGCCTTGGAACAAGAAAACTTAACTTTACACCTAGCGAAGATGGTATCTGGGTTAATGGTGGAAATGGTAACTTTGGTATTGTGTTAAACTTTGTTAATGCATTACAAACAGAGGCTTAATAAAATAAAAAATAGGCAAATTGCCTATTTTTTTGTTTTGCCTATTATTTATAAAAAACAATATTTTTTGTTTTAAGCAAGTTGGTAATTTTTAATTTGATGTTAGTTTGGGAAAGAAACTAAGACTCTTTTTAGCACAATAAAAAAGGTGGAGTAATAAACCCACCTAGTATCCTAAAAAGCCGATTAATTATTGTGCTTTAGGATTTGCTTTTTCTGCTTCATACGCTTTAACCAAAGCTGTTGTTATTTGTTCACGAGTTTTGGTGTCTATTGGATGAACTATGTCTTTAAATTCACCATTAGGTTTGCGTCTTGAAGGCATTGAGATGAAGTAGCCATTTGTGCCTTCAATAATTCTTACATCATGCACAGCAAATGCGCCATCAATAGTGAAAGAAGCAAAAGCTTTTAAGTTACTGTCATCTGCAACAAGATTAATGCGAATGTCTGTAATTTCTAACAAGTTGATACCCTCTAGATCGGAAGAGCACACGTCTGAACTCCAGTCACCATAATACATCTC
>CANDFN010000047.1 GCA_947384015.1 uncultured Clostridia bacterium
AATATGTTGCATCTTCTTTTACTTCTGTGGTAGATAAGTCTATTAATCCAAATTCGTCATCCGGGTCTGCTTCCTCGTCTGTTGACCAGCCTACAAAGGTATATACATGCGAAATTGTTGCTTCCTTACTTGGGGTTGCTATTGGGTCTCTATCTACATACTCTCCGTATGCTCGGGTTTCGGTTGTAAATACCTCTCCGTCGCTTACAAAAGTTAGAGTGTATCTATTTATTTCATAGCCATAACTGATTGATAGTTTCTCTTCCTCTGTTTCTTCAGCTCCGCTTCCTACCACACGATATTGCACTGTGTAGGTTGTGTTACCTTGTGCGTCGGTTGTGGTTACTATTTCTCCAACTCGTTCTAAGCCTTGAGTGTTGTTTTCATCTACTGTTACACGATAGCCTACTGGCAATTCGTAACGCACGGTTAGCACTGCACCATAACCTAGCTTTGTTGTGCTGTCTTCTTCATATTCCCCTGGTGTTACTGCATTGTTCTCGTAACTTACACTTACCCCTTCTGGTAAGCTTTTAAAGGTGTAGTTTATGGCTACATAGTGTAAGTATACGGTTAAGTCCTCGGTTATCTCTGTCTCAGCTGGTAAGTTCTTTGTGCATTCTGCGTCTGAGCAGTATTCAACGAAATAGAACCCAGGCTTTGCTGGCACTTTTATATCTCCTACTACCGAACCCTTCTTTACATTTACACTGGCGTCTGTTCCCAGCATTCCATGCACGCCATACTGTATGGTTACTGTGTAACCTTTGTTGGCATTTAGAGTTATTACTGTTGGCACTGCTATTGCTGCAACAACCATGGCTGTTGCCACTACTGCTGTAGCCATCTTCTTCCTTGAATTGCCCTTAGTGTTTTGCTTTACAACACCAAATGTTTGCCTCTTTTTTAACTCTCCAGTTTGAGGGTCTAGTGTTAAATTGTCTTCACTCATATCTTACTCCTTTTTACCTTTGTGCTTAAAAAGTTAGCCATTTATATTATATACGAATATATTATACCCCCCCCCCGTCCACTTTGTCAAGCGTTTTAATGCTTCTATTTCATTTTTGTTGAATTTGTTTTTTATATAGTTTATATAAAGCCAATATACAAACCTAACAACACTTTTAAATAAAGATATATTTTTAATTAAATTAAAAAAACTTTTATGTTTGTTTGATTTTTTTTTAATTTTGTTTTATTCTAATAATATATAAGTTAACAAAAACAAACAAATATATCATCATTTAAGGAGAAACTATGCTTATTCTATCTTGTGACCATGCTGGTTTTGATTTTATGGCAAGACTATGCAAATATTTTGACAGAAAAAAAATAGAATACAAATATATGGGCCCTGCAGCATACAATGCGGAAGATGATTACCCAGACTTTATCCACCCTGCGACAAAAGAGGTTTTAAAAGATAAAGACAATGTAGGCATCTTTGTTTGTGGTTCTGGTGCTGGTGCAAATATTGTTGCTAACCGCTATAAAGGTATACGCTCTGTTGCTGCAAGCGATTGCGCTGAAGCTTACTTTGCCCGCAAAGATGAAGACTCAAATGTGCTAACAATTGGTGCAAGGTTAACAAGCTTCCGCCTTGGATTAAAAATTATTAAAGTATTCTTAACCAGTCCTTTTGAAGGTGGACGTCATCTAAGAAGGATTAATAAATATTAATATCAATTAACATCTCCTAAAAAGGCAACACAAAGTTAAATACAAAACAAAAAGCCGTTACATTTTGTAACGGTTTTTTACATGAATACATTCTTTATTTTCTAATAAAGAAAATTTTATTATCTATTATTAATACTATCTATAGGATTTTTATGAGCTATTTTGTAAACTGGTATAAAACTTGAAATAAATGCCACACCAAAACTTACCGCAAACATTAATAAAAGTTGTCTAACACCAAAAGTTAATAATGTTATGTTAAATCCAAGGTTAACAAGTAAAGATTTATTTATAAAATAGCATGCTATACCACAACCAATAGACGCCAATATAAAGTTAATTATACATATTACAAAACTTTCCCAGAAGAACATAAAGAATACATCTTTACCCCTTGCACCAATTGCACGTAGCACGCCAATTTCTCTCTTTTTATAAGAGATGCTAGTTGCAATAAAGTTCATAAGCATAAAACCTGCAAACACAGCCAATCCAATACCTACATACAAGAAAGGTTTTGTCATGCTTGTAATCATACTACTAAAGTTATCAAACATGGCTGTAGACGCAAATTGTATTGAATAAACAACATTGTCCTTTTTATAATTTTCTATATAACTTACTAGATGCTTGTCGCTAGAAGTTCCTTTTGCACGGGTTAGCACATAGTCAAAACTGTTAGAATGAAGATCCTGATAGAACTCATCTGTAACATACAGCCCATAATAGTTATCATATAAACCCACAATTTCTAATTCAAAAGCCACATTTTCGGTTGAATAATAGGTGTATTTTATTTTTGCACCGTCATTTATCGCCTTCATAATTGCATCAGTGTTAGAGCCTAAACTTTCTGCAAAACTAGAAGACACAATGGCTTGATTTGCTTTTAAAGTAGATAAACTTACTCCATCTTTTAATTTAACATCACTAGTGTATTGTATTGATGAAACTTTGCCAATGTTATCTGCGTTAATAGAATATCTATACTCTCCCACTTGATAACAATAATACAGAGAAGAGCCACCAGAATAATCTGCAGCCAAATTTGCAAATGTTGAGTCTGACACATAACACATATTAGTTAAGCCATAAGACAATATCGTGTCAACCTCTTGCGATGATAAATAGTCTTTTATATTATTTGCATTATCTCCATTATCGGCATTTTTATATTTAGAGATGTCTGTATCATCCTTAACCACACCAACAATAGAATAGTCTTTATCATCAGCAAAGCGTATTAAAATTTTATTAGTTTCAAAGTCTTCAAACTTTGTTATTTTAGAGCCTGCGTCGTTTCCTTTTGTTCTTTCTATAATTGTATCATATATATTAGAAGAAATACAAATTTCATTTTCTTCTGTTGGCATTCTACCATACAAAACTTCTAAATTAAAGGTGGTTTTTATGTTGTTGTTTAATGCCATAATTCCTGATATTCTAGAACGCAAAGTAGAAGAATATTCGTTATTTATGTTAGCCAAATTTATATAGTTATAATAGCCACCATCATTTGAACGCAAAGAAAAGTTTTTATTTTGATATATAACAGTTTGAAAGTTGTAGTCTTTATAACTATTGTGTAATCTATTTAAATCAGATTTATCCATTGGCATATCGCCGCTGTTGTAACCATACTCATCTATCATAGATTTTGATATTGCATAGGTTTTTACATCTAACATATTTAAAGATTCATACACCGATGTTGCCCTGTTATAACTTGCCAAAGTATCCACCAAACCAAACATACAAAAAGCAACACATGCGAGAAGTATTGTAAATATTAACCTAATGGGTTTATGTTTAAGTGAACTTACACCAATTTTAAAGGAATCTTTAAATTTTAAACGAGATTTTATTAGTTTAAAATCTTTAGGGTCGTGCTGTTGTTGTTTAACATCTTCTGGCTTAGTTTCTTTAAACACTTCCCTGTTGCCGTCATCTGTTATTGCGGCCGCCCTTTTTACCTCGGTATTAGATTTTGAATCTAACGAAATAATAGTATCACCCTGCTTGATATTTTGAACCATCAATCTGTTTATTTTTAACAAATCGTCTTTAGTAATTGCTTGACCTTTTTTAATGTGTATAATTTTATTATCAATAAAACTAACACCAGAAGTTGTTTTTTGCGCAAGCACTTCTTTTTTAGTTTGATCGCTTATTATATGACCGTCTTTTAACTCCACAACACGGTCGCCATAAATTTCTGCAAACTCTCTATCATGAGAAACTATTATAACCAACTTGGTTTTAGACAACTTTTTAAGGGTGTCCATAACCTGTTTACCTGTGTTGCTATCTAGCGCGCCTGTAGGTTCGTCTGCCATAATTATTTCTGGATCTTTAATTAAAGCTCTAGCAATTGCAACACGCTGCTTTTGACCACCAGAAAGTTGATTTGGCTTGCGCCTATAAAAACCTTTTAGATCAACCTTCTCTAACAAATCTTCAACCTGATTTTTACCCGCTTTTTTGCCCTGCAATTCTAATGCCAGAGACAGGTTCTTACCAATTGAGAATTCTTCTAAAATATTATATTCTTGAAAGATAAAACCTATAAATGTATTACGATAACTATCAAAATCGCTTTGCTTAAAGTCTTTAGAAGACTTGCCCTTAATTACAATTTCGCCCTCATCAAATGTGTCTAATCCACCTATTGCATTTAATAATGTAGATTTACCACTACCACTTTTACCAAGTAAAAACACTAACCCTGTGTCTGGAAAATCTATACTTACATTATTTAAGGCAATAACATTACCGCCACCCTTTTTTTTATTTAGTTTATAAATCTTTGTTAAATTTCTAACGCTTAACATTGTAACCTCTCATGTTGTGATTATATCAAATTAAAGCCAAAATTGCAAGATATATTTACAACACTTTTATTTAAACTTAGGCGTGTAAATACTGTTTGCACTAGACAAATCTTGAGTGTAACAATTATTCATATTATGCTCTAGTGCAAAGTTTACAACTCGTTTATATTCTAACGGAGTAAGTTTGCGATTTATTTCCGGGTGTTTTATTGCATCATATCTTGGTTCATATTGGCTCATAATACTTACAATTGTATCAGCCCCTAAATTATTTAACACAAACTGCATACACTTAATACTATCGTCAGTATGGGTAGGTAAAACCAAATGTCTAACAATAACGCCTTTTTTCATAACACCATTTGTTATAACGTCTTTTGACACAATTTCTTTCATTTTCAATATTGCTCTAGTTGCATTTTCAACATAATTTTTTGCACCACTATATTTTAAAGACAAATTGTTGTCCATATATTTTAAGTCCACCAAAAAGATGTCAACCAAACCCTTTAACCGTTCTATTACTTCTGCATTTTCATAACCGTTAGAATTCCACACAACAGGGATGTTTGGCTTATAGGTTTTTAGTGCTTCCTCTATTTGTGCTGTAAAATGTGTAGGAGTAACTAAATTAATGTTTGCTGCACCAACGCGTTCTAACTTTTTAAAAATTTTAATTAAACCTTTTTGCGAAACGCTTTTGCCTCTAGCTCTATGACTTATAGGAAAGTTTTGACAAAACACACATCTTAAATTGCAACCAGAAAAAAATATAGCACCACTTCCTTTACCTACACTTATAATTGGCTCTTCGTAATTGTGAAGCATAACTTTATTTATAATCAGCTTATCTTTAGTGCCACAAAAACCTTTCTGTTTTGTTCGGTTTATATTGCATGCACGCGGACAAATATCACAAATCATACAAAAAGTATAATTATTCGCGCTGTTTTTGTCAACAAATTGTTCTAAAAGCTTGTTTAAACTAATAAATTTAAGTGAGGTATAAAATGAAAAAGAAATTTTTATTATTAGCATTTTTGTTTGTTGGCGTTATTATGTTTAGCGCATGCGGTAAGTCTAAAATAGATTTGTCCTCTTACTTAATTGAAGAACGTGAAAGTTTATGGACTGGCACAGGTAGTGTATATAATGTAACTTATTCTGGCGGTATGCGAGAAGAAAATTATTCTATAGACGGCGAAATTGGAAATCTTATCCCTTTTGGCATCATCACCCTAACCCGTGTTGATGGAGAACCTCTTGCAACCGACACTTATAATTATACAGTTACTATTAATGACCAAACTTACACTGGCATTATGGAAAACAGCTCGGTAAATAGTTATTCTGCTGACCTAGAAGTAAACGCCCCAGCAGACGCTAAAATATTGGTTAAAATAGATTTTACCGGCTACCGCTTTGAGGCAGATTTAACCAATACTTCTAACCAATGGACAGTGGACAAAAAAACCGCACTTACTATTGCAAATAACGAACTTCAAGAAAGCGTCAAAAACATTCTTTCTACAAAAGGGACAAAGATTGAAGTTGTTACTAAAATTTTAAAAGACTATTCTTCTAGCGAGGTTAGCGCATATTACTGGTATGTTGGAGTTGTTTCCACAAACGGCGAAACTTTAGGCTTGTTAATAGACGCAAACACCAGCGAAATTATTGCCAAAAAAGTTTAACAAAAAAAGCCTTTATAAAGGCTTTTTTGTTGATATTGTTTATAACATTTTTTCTTTTAAATATATTATAAACTTGAAACTGCATACTCTTCCTGTTCGCGCTGATAGCGAGATTTCATCTCTTTATACTTTTCTGATAAATCAATCATATATCTCTGTTTACCCTCTAAAGACAAGCTGTTGTAATATTTATTGTCCATTAATTCTTTTATAGGATTTATAACAACTTCATCCCGCGACAAAATTTTGCAAACCTTTGAATAAAGTTCTTGCTCCTTAACGCTAAAGCAAGCACGTGCATAAGGCACCTGCTCAAACACAGAGCGTTCTTTGTTAAAATTCTTCATACGTGATTTGGCATCGCGTGCCAAAAAATAAAGTTTACCCTTTACTTTTTTCCTCATAATTATACCCCCATAACAATTAGATTACAATATATGAAGTTTATATCAAAATAATTTACATATACACTTTTGTAGAAATTTGACTAGTTTTTGCAAATAAGATATTAATCCTCTAATATTTTCAATTTAAAAACCCAACAAAAAAACATTAAGCAAAAAAGCCCAAATGGGCTTTTTTCTATTCTTTAAACTCGTAACCACAATGCTCGCAAAACTTTGCATCTCCACTGTTTTTTGTTTTACATTCTGGACATATTTTCATACCATGACCAAGTTGTTGTTTTGCGCCACAATGTTCACAAAACAAAGCGCCTTTTGCAATAACTCTGCCACATTTTTCACATAATAATTTATTTGCTGTGCCAATAGATTTGTTTCCATCTCTAACACTTTTCCAACTATTAATCATACTGAACGATAATATCAATAAGAAAACTCCAAAGAAGCCAAATATTAAGCCAAACACGCCAGCCAAAACAATAATTAAATATTTGCTCCAATGCGCCATATGTAGCACGGCATAAACGCCACCCCAAACAGCACCAACAGCAAGTGCAATAGATAAAAGAGCAAGGATTACAAATGCAAATTTTCCATAACGTTTTTCTCTATACCCAAACAAACTCATAACAATCACCTCACTACTTAATTTTTGTTCCGCAATCTGGGCAGAACTTTACACCATTTTCTAGCGATTTCCCGCATTTCGGGCAAGTTTTTTCTTGTTGTAAATTTGCACCGCAGTTTACACAAAACTTACTACCTTTTTTAATAGGCTCACCACAATTTGGACAAGACAAAGCTTGTGTTGCGCCACACTCTGGACAAAATTTAGATTTACCTGGTATGCTTGCACCGCACTTAATACATTGTATTGTTACCTGACGCCTGCTGTCTTTTGCACTATTTATGCTTTCTGCAAACATGCTACCCATATGTGCGCCAGCACCTAAGCCAACACCAATGCCAGCCATGTTTCCACCATTAGGATTTTTAGCAGCATCTTCCATAGCGTTTGCTGCTTTATATTGAGTGTATGTTCCCATTTTGTCGCCAATAACACCCATTTTTGTGCGCTCGTCTAACATTTTTTCAACATCATCTGGTAAAGACAAGTTTTCTATAACAAAATTAGACAATTTTAAACCAAGGGCAGAAAACTCCTCTACACTATATTTTACTACAGCATTGCTTAGTTCTTTATAGTTAGCAGCAAGGTCTAGGGCTGAAAGTTTGCTTTCGCCAATAACATCAGTTAAAATTTAGATCGGAAGAGCACACGTCTGAACTCCAGTCACC
>CANDFN010000048.1 GCA_947384015.1 uncultured Clostridia bacterium
TAGCTGTATTTATAATGGTTATCGCATTGGTAATTGGGTGGATTATGCCAAAAGAAGAAAAGTTCGCGGAGTTGATGAACATGAACTGGTTGTTGGGTTAGAACAACTTGGCATAGATTTGTCTGTAACACATGGCAAAAAATTTGTTGTTCTTCCTACAGCTAAAAAATTACAAATAATAACTGAAGCAATTCAAGAGTATAATGAAAAAGGTGAAGTAAAAGGCATAACCTTTAACAATGGTAAATACTGGTTCTCTATAGACTGTGTTTATAATGGTTATAAAGTGGGTGGCTGGATTTCTTCTTGTAGGCATCGCACCGCAGGTGGAGAGGTGTTTAGAAATGAGTTAGAAAAACTTAACATAGATATATCCGTTCAAGATACTGGAAGTGTGCCATTAGAAAGAAAACTGCAAATAATTGCTGAGGCAATTGCAAACTTTAATAATAATCCTAATACAGAGGGGATAACTCTTAATAATGGGAAATACAAATTTGCATACGCTTACACTTATAATGATTATAAGGTTGGGCAGTGGATTAGTAGAAGAGATACCTTGGGAGATAGTTCTGCTTACTTTACTAAACAACTAGCTAATATGGGTGTAGATGTAACTGCAAGCGCTAGGGCAATATCTACAGGGCAAAAATTAGAAATAATACAAAAGGCTATTGAAGTTTGGCAAAATGGAGAACAAATTGCAGGTATATCAAATAAAAATGGTAAAATATATATTATAAACACTTGCACTTATCAAGGCTACAACATTGGTCATTGGGTGCATAATATAAAAAACAAAGTTGCAACTAACGAATTGTTAATTGATGGCTTAAATAAATTAAATGTAGATATAGAGTTAAGTAAGAAGAGCGAGCGTTTTATGGAAAACCTAGAGGTTATTAAACGTGCCATAAAAAATAAGGCTGAAGGTATTCAGTTCTTAGATAATGGACTTATAAAAATTGCTTATAATTGTAGATATGAAGATGTTTGGATTGGCTTAATGGTTGCAAACGCAAAAAGCGGAGATATATCCTATAAACCTTTTGTGGAAGGGTTAAAGGCAATGAATATAGACTTCTCTGTTTCTGGACGTGCTGTTGACTATAAGAAAAAAGTAGAAATAATAGCTAGAGCTATAGCAGATTTTGATGCAGGTAAAGAAGTGACAGGTATAAGAAAGGAAAATGGAAAATACCGTTTTGCTTCATCTTGTGTATATCAAGGGCATAAACTTGGCAATTGGGTTCAAAATATTCGTTTAGGGTTTACAAATAATAAAGTATTTATAAAAATGTTAGAAGAAATTAACGTTTATTTAGAACCCCCTGTTAAAAGAACAGATAGTGTTGGTATTTAAAATAAAAAACAAGGTTTTAAACCTTGTTTTTTTGGTTAGGAAAATGCAATTTAAATTAAAAATGTTTTTAAGTTTATGTTTTTAGCCGTTACGAAAAGTCAATGGCGTTGTTTGGGTAATAATATGGAACGGACTAAGAGGTTTGCGTTTATTATTAACAAAAAACAACTTCAAAGGTAAAGGGTAAGTAGGGGCGTTACCTTTTATAGACCTTATTATAGAAGTGAGCAATCGCTTAAAAATAAAAATTTCACGCATTGCGTGAATTTTAATAATAAGAGAGTATTGCTCGCATGGTTGAGCACATGCAACCTAAATTGAACATCGTTTGTAGAAGTGGGGCTCCCGTAAAGTGAACACGATGTGGGGATGAGGAGCAACCGACAAAAAGTCAGCGGTTGTTTTAACAAAAAAACAACCCGACTAAAAGCCGAGTTGCAATATGGCTGGGGTAGTTGGATTTGAACCAACGCATGACGGATTCAGAGACCGTTGCCTTACCGCTTGGCGATACCCCAATATAAACGCAAGCATTATAGCATAAAAATTTTTAAATTGCAACCAATTATAATTTTAAACTTAAAATTGTATTTTAGTGTTTAAACTTATAATTTGTTCGTATTTATTTGACATTAACTTTTTATTTCTTTATAATAATTCTAATAAAAGGGGAGTTATGCAAAAGAATATTTTAGTAAACATTAACAAGAATTTTGTTAAATACTTTTTGGCTATGATAAATTCACTAGCTATTAACAATGAAAACAGTAAGTTTGATGTTTATATTATGCATTCAAATCTTGATGATTCTGATAAAGAAATAATTAAAACACATATAAAAGAAAATGTTAATCCTATTTATATAAAAATGGATAATTCATTATTTAAAGGTGCGCCAAAAGTAAAACGATATCCTTACGAAATTTACTATCGTATTTTTGCACCAATAATGTTGCCAGAAACTGTAGATAAAATTTTATATCTAGATAGTGACATGATAGTTCATAAAAATATTGATGAACTTTATAATACAGACTTTGAAGGCAATTTGTTTGTTGCCTGCACTCAAATCCGTGCTTTTATGCAATGGTTTAATAGGGTAAGGTTAACAGCGAGTAAAAAACATGTTTACATTAACACGGGTATGATGTTAATGAATGTTAAAGAATTAAGAAACTTAGTAAATCAAGAAAAAATATTTAAGTTTATTAAGCATAATGGTTGGAGAATGTGCTTATATGATGAAGATGTTATTTTTAAGTTCTGGGGAGATAGGGTTCGTCTAGTAGATGCAAAATTATATAATTGTGGAGAGAGAACAATTTTATTCCATAATTTGCAACGCAAAAACAAAAAGAATAAAATAGACTTAGACTGGGTAGAAAAAAACAATGTAATAATTCATTACCTTGGCAAAAATAAACCTTGGAAAGCTAATTATAAAGGTATAATGGGTGATTATTATAAAAAATATGAAGTAAACTTAGATAACAAAAAATAATTTAAACATTAATTTCTATTGTAATTTTATAAAATTTATTGTATAATAAAACCGAAAAGGGACAAACTGTAATCTCTTATCGGTTTTATTTTTAGTTTGTAATTATGATAAATTTTGGTGTTTTAGCTGTGATGATATTCTGCATAATTATGATGAAAATCGTAAAAAATATTTCAGGCTAATTTTGCATTTGTTCAATAAATTTTACCAGGTTATAAGTAGAGTAGGATGAAAAAACTTTTAAAAATATTAATAAGTAGAATGACACTTGTTATTTTGGCAATTTTGTTAGAAATTGCCTTGTCTATTTTTGTGCCTTATTTAATAATTAATTACTATAATCCTTTGCTTGTAAAGGTTTTGTTTACCAGTTTTGACATTTTACTTCGCATTATTGGTATAGGTTTATTTATTAGAATAATTAACTCTAAAATGAATATAGAAGGGCAGTTGGGTTGGAGTGTATTGTTATTGTTTTTACCACTGTTAGGTATTATATTATACTTTATATTTGTGCGCAATCGTCCACCTAAAAGGCATAGAAAATATATTGCGCATACAAATAATCAAATTAAACAGTATCAAGTAAAATACAAAGAAGAAGATGAAAAATTAAAAGAAGACCTGGGCGATTATTATGGTCAGTTTGAATACATATATAATTCTACAGGACTAAAAACTTATGCTAACACGAATGTAGAATTTCTGCCTTCTGGCGAAAGATTTTATGAAGAACTTTTAAAACAACTTATGAGTGCTCAAAAATTCATTTTTATGGAATATTTCATAATAGAGCGTGGCGAAATGTGGACTGGCATACTAAACATATTAAAACAAAAGGTAGAGCAAGGCGTAGAGGTTAGGGTGATGTATGATGACTTAGGCTCTATATCAAAATTGCCAGCAAATTACTTTAAACGCTTGCAAAAAGTTGGTATAAAATGTGTAAAATTTAATTCATTTGTGCCAATAGTTTCAGCGGTTCATAATAACAGAGACCACCGAAAAATAACTGTTATAGACGGAAAAATTGCATTTATGGGTGGGCTTAATTTGGCTGACGAATATATTAACGTAAAAAAACTACATGGGTATTGGAAAGATACTGGAATAAAAATTACTGGAGATGCTGTTAGAAGTGCAATAATAATGTTTTTGCAATTATATGATGTTCAAAGTGGGCAGTTAGAAGATTATTCTAAATATTTGCAGATTAGTTATAGTTGCGAAAGTTCTTCTGGTTATGTTTGTCCTTATGGAGATGGTCCAAGATATTTTTGTAAAGAAAATGTTGCGGAGAATGTTTATTTAAACATAATAAATCAGGCAAAACGTTATGTATGGATTTCTACACCTTATTTAATAATAGGTAATAAATTGACTAATGCACTTTGCAATGCTAGCAGGCGTGGTGTAGATGTGCGTATAATTACACCACATATACCAGATAAGAAGTTTATTCATGCACTAACACATTCTAGTTATAAACGTTTATTAGAAAATGGCATAAAGATATACGAGTATAAAGAAGGCTTCATTCATGCAAAGCAAGTTGTGTGTGACGATTGCTTGGCGGTTGTTGGTTCAATTAATTTTGATTACCGCAGTTTACTTCACCACTATGAGTGCGCAACACTTATGTATAAAACGGATTGCATAAAAGATATTATAGTAGATTTTACCAATCTCTTTAAAAATGCAATAGATATGAAAAATTTTAAACAGAAAAATCTAAGTCGTTTAATGTGTGCTATATGTAAAATATTTACACCATTATTATAAAAAACAAAGAATAAATTTATTCCAAATTAAACACTATTAAATAACAACTCTGTCTGTTAAAAAAAACAAGATACAATGCAGCTTTGATTTATATGAAATTTAAACTTGCCTTGGGCAAGTTTTTTATTTATTTGCCAACATAAATTAAAATAAATCTTGACAAAAATATATCTTTATTATATAATATTAATATATTTAAGGAGAAATTATGTCAGTAAAAAGTATTAGATATTCTCAAATGCATGGAAATAAAACCATAGTTCATTTTGTTGGCGGTATAATGACGCAAGATTTGTTAGATAATCTTGATGCAATAGCTTGGTGGGTGTTGGAAAATGATATCACCATTTTGTGGGGAGATGATTATCAAGAAAAATATAACAAAAATCACCCTGTTGCAGCTTTAATACAAAGAGTTAAGGCAATGGCAAAAGAATATAATAAACCATTTAATAAGCCAATAAGAATTCTTCAATTAGGCAATCATTATAAATATTTACAAGATGCAGTAGAAGCAGGCGTAGCTGAATATTTTGGTGATTTACAGATAGATTACGAGTTGGGCGCTGATATATTTGAAGAAGATGCAGAAGTTTCTGCTCCATATACAGATTTAACTGCAGTTTATGATAATGGTAATAAACTTATTGGTTATTTAGATAACTCTGTTAAAGATGAAACCACAATTTACACACACCAACAACAAGATAGACAAAGAGCTTATTACAATAATGCAGATGGTTTATTTGTTCTTCCTGGTGGCATGGGTTGTAAATATGAAATAGTTAACGCCTTCCTTTATAGATTTACAGATGACTTACCAAAACATTTCCCAATTTATATTATAGATGATAATGGTCTAATAAGTCATGCTTATAGAAGATTAATTGAATCATACGCAAACACCGACGAACAACAACAAGCGCTTTTAAAACACTATTATGCCAGCGCAAGCGAATTTGTAAAAAAAGAACTTGCAGACGATGATGTTGCAGGTGTTTAATAAAAACTTAAAACTGGCTTAATTGCCAGTTTTTTTATTGCAACAAACATAATTAATCCAAAACCTATTGAATTACACTAATTTTTATGTTAAAATATTGGTAATAAAATTTTAAGGGGGAAATTTGGACAAAAATATTTTAGAAAAAGAGCAAGAGGAATTGGTTGTTGCACAAGGTTTAATAGATGCCGAAATAACTAAAGCAAAAGCCGAATTAGAGTTGCGTGCGAGAACAAAAGCAGAAAAAATAGATTATTATCTAGAAGAAAAATTGCATCTAGATTGGGTTGATAAAAAAGATGTTATGAACGACATGTATGATTTAGATTATCTTAACAACATGCTTGCTAAAAACATCAAAATGTTAAACAGGCTTAGACCAAAACCATTTTTTGCAAAGATATCTCTAATGAGGGATGAAAAGCCCGAAAGTTATTATATTGGCTTAAAAAATATAGAAAAAGAAAGGCAAGGCTATATTATAGACTGGCGCACGCCATTAGCATCTTTATTGTATTTTTCTTCTCTTGGTAAAACAAGTTATATTGCACCAAGCGGTAAAATTGATGTAGATTTACTGCTTAAAAGGCAGTTTAAATTAGAGCCTAATAAAATAATTTCTTATTTTGATACTAACACAAAAATAGATGATAATATTTTGCAGGATGTTTTAAGTCAAAACACCTCATCGTATATGACGAACATAGTGCAAACCATTCAGGCCGAACAAAACACAATAATAAGAAAACCTGCTAATCAAACAGTAATCATAAATGGGGTGGCGGGTTCTGGAAAAACTTCTATTGCTATGCATAGAATTTCTTATTTACTTTATGTTAATAGAGGCGATATCAATAGTAAAAATGTGCTTGTAATTTCTCCAAATCAATTATTTAGCACATATATTAGCGAATTGTTGCCCGAACTTGGCGAAGAAAATGTTGAAGCAGTTACGCTTTATTCTATATTTAATAAACTTAACATAACGCCAGAAAGATATAGCACAAAACTTAGTATGGTAGAAGGTCAGTTTGCAAACTTAAAAAGGAAAGAGGAAATAGATGAAAAGTTTTCGCAATCCTATGTTATAGAGTTAGAAAATTTTGTTAAAAACTTTGATGTTGTGCCTTATGTGGCAGAAGCTTTTAAACATTATAATAATCCTATTCATGAAAGTATTTTAGCAAGCGTAAAACTAAAACCAACCAATAAAATTTACGAAAAAAGTTATACATTAATAGAAACAGTTTTAACGAAAAAGTATTACAATGCAAAACGTGGAGTAATAAGAAATACTTCCAAAAAATTAAACAATTATGTTAAAAAAATTTTGCCGATAGGCGTTATAATTCAAAATTTCTATAAAATCAAGAATTTGCATATTTGGGAACAAAACTATGGTTATGAGGATGTGCCTACATATAGTTACATAAATTATTTGGTAAACGGCGCAGAAACAGAAAAGGTGATAAGACATATTTTTGTGGATGAAATGCAGGATTATGATTCTCTATCCTTAACCTTATTAAAGAATTTGTATCCTTATACGGTAATGACTTTGGCTGGCGACTATAACCAAAACGTATTATCAGCTCAAAATAATTTAATAACAATAACAAAACTTTTCCCAAACGTTGAAGTGGATAAGTTGGATGTAAGTTATCGTTCCACCTACGAGATTATAGATTTTGCACAAAAAATAGTGGGTAGCACTGCAAATAAAAATCTAATAAGGCATGGTAATCGTCCTCAAATAAACAAATGCCCAACAGGTAAGGATTTTGTGGCATATGTTAATAATATAACTGCAAAACATCCAAACGACAAAATTGCTATAATTACAAAAACATTAAATCAGGCAAAATTGTTATCTAATCAATTTAATAACTTTGCATTTATTAGTGATGAACTGGATGATACATTAATTAGTTCAAACAGAATATTAACAACAATATATTTAAGTAAGGGGCTAGAGTATGATAGGGTAATTCTTGCCTTAGTAGATGAAGACAATTATTGCACCGAACACGATAAACAAAATTTATATGTGGCATCAACCCGTGCTTTACACGAGTTGTATATAACATACAATAAATCGCTATCAAAATTTGTGCCTATAGATAACTGTGAAATTATAAAATAAAAGCGAACCATAAGGCTCGCTTTTTATAATAAATAAAATGTTTAATATGTAAAATACGCTTTTAGT
>CANDFN010000049.1 GCA_947384015.1 uncultured Clostridia bacterium
TTCCGATCTACTGGTAAGTTAGGGTAGATAGGTGTTGCAGGCTGTAACTTACATCTCCATAGTTTGTAATAAGTTCGGTATAATCAAAATCTCCTTCAGGTAAAGAAAGGGTAATTGTGTAATTTGCATCACTTCTATTAATAGTGTCTACCGTATTAAGTATGATGTTGGAATAAGTCCTAACCATTGCTTTTTTGGCTTCTTCCTCATCCTCATAAATTGCCCGCACTCCATAAACATATTCTGCTGGTGTGCCAAATTCGCTACCTTCAGCCCCTCCGCCAGACGAGCCGTCGTTTAATAACCCTAATATTGACATAATAGTTAAAACCAAAAACAATGCAGCAATAACTATTATGATAGCAGGCAAAAATGCTGTAGAAGAAGCAATTGTTCCACCAGCGGTAGTGGCTGTTTTTGCAGAGCGTTTGGCTACAAGTTTTGCATTAATCTTTGCCACTTGTGCAGGGAACTCTTTTTTAGCCTTGTTCATTGTTAATTTTTCGGTTGGGGTAAGGTGGTAAACCAAAGGTAGGCTTAAGCGTCTTTCTATGGCTTTTAGTTTGTTTTGCAATTCTTTTTTTCTGGCGTCTTCAGCTTGGGCTTGTATTTCAGCTTCTATTTCGGCTTCTTCATCATCTTCGTCTTCATAATCAAGCTCTTCTTCTAATTCTTCTTCGTCGTCATATTCTTCGTCCACATTGTCCTCCTTTTTTCGTCGCATCACGCCCATTAGTTAAATAATTTTGTTTTTAAAATATAAACTATAGGAAGCAAATTTTGAAAGTATTCAAAATTTTTTAAAACTGGCGTTTTAAGTTCACTGACGCTCACGCTTCCAGTTTGAATTAGTTGTCAGTTTTGATTGTAAGTAAACTTACCGATAAAACTTCCTAGAATATAAAATAGAGTAATGCTATATTATAATTTACTATTATTATAACAAAATTTGTAAAATTTACAAATAATTTTAAACACTATATTATAAAAAGATCCAATAAAAAAATAGGGCGGTTTGCCCTAAGTTTTTGCATTCTAAACGTGACTTGCTGTCCAACCAAAACTGAATTTGCCATGTTGAATCATATACATTAACCAGTAGAATAGAATGATTAATGCAACGGCAGCAACAATACCAATAATAACGGTAATAAGTTTTTGTTTAGCCTCCTTACGTTGATCTGAATTATCTGCTTTAGCAAAAGTAATACCAACCCAAATTGCATAAATAATACCTACTAAAGAGGCAACAATTAAAATTGGGTTTAAAACATAATTTACTGCATCAGTTAAAGTCTCTACCCAGCCTGGTAAATCAACCCCCCATTGATTTTTTGCAGCAAACATGGATATTGCTGAAAATAAAGAATTCATAACTCCCCCTAAATTTTATATAAAAATAATATCAGTTTTTTTTATAATTTGCAACTAAATTTAAGTGCTTTTAAAAAATATAATTTATTAGGTATTTAATTAATCAAATAAAAAATAGGGCAGTAAGCCCTAATTTTTTGTCATTAGTCAACGTGGTTTTGTGTCCAGTTAAAGCTAAATTTACCAGCTTTAATCATATATACTAACCAGTAGAATAGAATGATTAATGCAACGGCAGCAACAATACCAATAATAACGGTAATAAGTTTTTGTTTAGCCTCCTTACGTTGATCTGAATTATCTGCTTTAGCAAAAGTAATACCAACCCAAATTGCATAAATAATACCTACTAAAGAGGCAACAATTAAAATTGGGTTTAAAACATAATTTACTGCATCAGTTAAAGTCTCAACCCAACCTGGAAGTTTAACATCTGCTAATAAAGCACTTACTTTTGAAAATAAAGATTTCATATTTCCCCCTAAAATGAATTTAGTATAACAATATAATAACAACTTTTTTTTTAATTTGCAACTGATTTTAAGCGTTTTTTAAAAAATTGCTATAAATATTAATAAAATATTTTTAACTTGCCTTATTTTTTGTTTGTTAAATAATTTTTATACAAATTAACTAAAATAAATTATAATTGGACTTAATATGTTTGGGATAATTGAAAAAAATAAATAATTAAAAATAGTTGACTAATATTTGTTTATTTTATAATATAAATATAATTAAAAGTTTTAGATATATGTTTTGCATAGCCTTAACGTATAAATAATTAAGAGTCTTGTAAGAATTGTTTTTTAGGAGAATTAATGAAAAAGTTTTGGAAAAGATTAATATGGTATGTTTTAGGCTTTGCAGTCCTATTTGTGGTTATAAATTTACTATCTTCTTATTTTGGCAAAGATGGTTTTCATTTCAGCACTAAAAACTTTGGTATGTCTTTTGGTATAGCAATAGCTGTTGTTTTAGTAGTGTTTGTGCTTGTTGCCATTAAAAAGGTTGATAAAATTGGCACAACTACAGATAAGGCTAAGGATGAGGCTAAAGACACAAAAGGTGAAAAGGTTAGTGAGTTCTTTAGTAGAGATTTTGAAACAGAAGAGTCTTTAAAAAAGAACCCAGCATTTAATTACAACAATGTTTCAACAATAAGGAATGCAAAAAAAGATGGTGTTTTGGTTAGAGCAGACCAAAAGGGCAATAATATGGACATCAACTTTGTAGAACCAATTCATACACTAGTAGTCGGAACAACATCATCTGGTAAAACATCACGTTTTGTTGTGCCAACACTTCAGCTTATGAGTATGACAGCTGCAAAACCTTCATTTGTTGTAAGCGACCCTAAAGGCGAACTTTATGATAAAAACTACAACAAACTAAAAAAAGAAGGTTATGATGTTTATAAAATAGATATGATTAATCCGTTCCAAAGTATTAGATGGAACCCATTATCACATCCATACGATTTGTATCATCGTAGCTTTAACTTAGAAAAAGAAGTTAGGGTGCACCCTCCAGGGGATAATCCTAAAAAATATAACCTAATTATTCAACGTGATTTTGATTGCAATCAAACTACATGGTTTGAATTTAACGGCACTGCTTATGCAGACAAAAGTTTGCTAGAAAATGATATGCGTATTATGTCTCGTGAACTTAAAGATAATGTTTACACATCTATTCAAGATATTTGCCAAGCTATTTGTCCAGTGCAAAGTGAAAAAGACCCTTCTTGGCAAGAAACTGCACAAAAGCTTTTACAAGCAACCGTGCTTGCAATGTTAGAAGATAGCCGTATTCCAGAACTTAAATTGACAAGAGATAAATTCAGTTTTTACAACGTTGCAAAAATTGTAAACACTCAAGATAGTGGTAGAGATACCTTTGCAACCTTAAAACAATATATCTTTAATTATCGTGATAAGTTTGGTCAGGTTGCACAACTTGCAAACACTGCATTAAACAACGCAGATACAACAACCAAAAACTATGTAGGTTTTGCAACTGCAGCTATGAGTATGTTTAATGATATGGGTATAAGCTTCCTAACTGGCGAAACCGAAATAGACTTTGTTAACATTGATGAAAAACCTACGGCATTGTTCTTGCTTATTCCGGATGAAATTAAAACTCGTCACCCACTTGCGGTTTTGTTTGTAACACAACTTTATAAGAGATTGGTAGAAAAGGCAAGAACCTTAAAAGATAGTAGATTAAAACGTAATGTTTACTTCCTACTAGATGAATTTGGTAACATGCCAAAATTCCCAGGCTTTGCAGGGCTTATGACGGTAGGCCGTAGCCGTGGTATATTCTTTGAACTTGTTGTTCAATCTTACAGTCAGTTGAACCAAATTTATGGTCAGGACGAAGGTAAAATTATACGTGATAACTGTCCAATTCAAGTTTACATTGCATCTGAAGATATGGTAACAAACAAAGAGTTTAGTGAACTTTTGGGTAAAAAAACAATCACAACAAGAAAAGAAAATATAAGTGAAGGGCCGGACGGCAAGAAAACTAAATCTTACAGTGATGATGTTAAATCAATACCAGTTGCCTACCCAGAACAGTTAATGACATATAGAGATAAAGGCGAAATTATTATTAAAACCTTTACTCCAAATGCGGTGCTTAAAACAAAAATTACTCCATACTTTAAATGTAGTTTGTATGATAATAGCCAAGTGTTTGGTCAATATGTTCAACGTAGAACTTTTGATGAAGAAGCTGTTTACTATGATATTAAAATGCGTAACAAATTAATGGCAAAACAAAACGGCGATGATGACGACGATGATGATGACGATTTGTTCTAAAAAGTAAAAATAAAAAAACAAGGTTAAATGCCTTGTTTTTGTTTATTTATTTTAAAGATATTCTAAATTGTCTTTATCAAATATTGGGTCATTTAAAAATTCTAATATTGTCATATTAAAGCCATCTGCAACTTGATAAATAAGTGCTAGTGTTGGAGATTTCGTTTCTCCGCGTAAAATATTGGTTAAAGTAGAACGCGCGATACAAGATTCTTTAGCAAATTTGTATAATGATATTTTGTTCTTCTTTAACAGTTTATTAAATCTTATAGAAAATGCTTCACCGAGATTCATTATTATTTCCTTGTCCTAATTTGGACACTTTTATTCTAACAATCACAATATTAAAAAGTGTGTCTCAATTAAGACATAAGACTATTTTTTGTTTGACTATAGAATTTATATTTATTACAATATGTCTTAATAAGGACGTATTATTATGAAAACATGTGCATTCTTTGGTCATAGAAAGGTTTTTAGTTTCTATGAAATTGAAAATAAACTGATTAATACAGTAGAAAAGTTGATAGAAGAGGGTTGTGTAAGGTTCTTAGTAGGAGACCATGGGGAGTTTGATAATCTTGCCTTAAATGTATGTTTAAAACTAAAAAAGAAGTTTTCTAATATAAAAATAGAGAAGGTTGCTACATCTTTAAATTTTAATAAACCTAAAGATGAAGAGTGTTGTGTGGCGGAATATGATACAATTATTTATGATATAGAAACAGTTTATTTTAAAAGAAGAATAGAAACCTCTAACCGACATGTGATTGATGAAAGTGATGTGGTTGTTTGTTATATAAGAGACAAAGAATATTGTAGTGGGGCGGTTAATGCGGTAAAATATGCCGATAAAAGTGGGAAAAAGATAATTAATATACTTAATATTTAGTTTATTAATTTGACAAGAAAAATTCATTTTTATATAATGTTTGTGTGATTACAAGCGCAGAAATTAAAAATTTAAAAGATAAAAAGTATCGCAAACAGCATTCTCTTTTTATGGTTGAAGGGGAAAAGTTTTGTGCCGATATTTTGCGCGCGGGGGTGGAAATTGTTTACACAATAACCACAAATAGTAAGTTAAGTGTATATCCAAACATATGTGTGGTTAGTGATAAGCAGTTGGCAAGCCTTGCCACAACAAAAACTAATCAAAATATAATTTGTATTTGTAAAAAAAGAGAGGTGGAAATAAACTCTGTTGGCAATGCTTTAATTTTAGATGCGTTGCAAGACCCTGGGAATGTGGGCACATTAATTCGTAGCGCAATGGCTTTTGGGTTTGAAGACGTTTATCTTAACGATTGCGCAGATGTTTATGGAGAGAAGGTTATTCGTTCTTCTGCGGGTTTAAGTTTAACCGCAAGGTTACATGTGGTGGATTATAATGCAATTAAGCAAAACAAAACAAAAATCGCAGATCTGTTTTTAGTGGCAGATATGAATGGCGAAAATATAAATAAAATTCGTTTGCCAAAAAAACGCATTGCTGTTATAATAGGTAACGAGGGAAATGGCGTTAGTGAGGGCTTTTTTAAGCTTGCAGATAACGTTGTGTCTATTCCAATGTCGGGTAAGGTGGAAAGCCTTAATGCAGGCGTTGCGGGTAGTATTATTATGCAAAAATTAAGTGAGGTTAAAAATGAGCGGACATAGTAAGTGGAATAATATTAAAGGTAGAAAAGAAAAAAGTGACGCAGAACGTAGTAAGATGTTTACAAAGGTTGGGCGTGAAATTATGGTTGCTGTTAAAGAAGGCGGTTCTAATCCAGACACTAACAACAAATTAAAAATGGCAATAGCACGTGCTAGGCAGGTAAATATGCCTAACGATAGAATTAATGGCATTATAAAGAAAAACAGTAGCACAGACAATAGTAATTTTGTAGAACAAGTTTACGAAGGTTATGGTGTTGGTGGTGTGGCTGTTGTTGTAAAATGTTTTACCGATAACAAAAACCGCACAAGCAGTGATGTTAAATATGCTTTTGATAAGTTTGGCGGAAGTCTTGGCTCTACTGGATGTGTATCTTATATGTTTGATAACAAAGGTGTAGTTGTAGTAGAAAAGAACGATAAGTTTGATTCGGACACTGCTTTTACAATAGCGCTAGACAACAATGCGCAAGATTGCGAAGATGAAGATGTATTTACAATTTATACAGAAGCCAACGCAAGTGTGGTTAATGACCTTGTATCAGCTTTTGAAACTGCTGGCTACACAGTGCTAGATTCTGGTGTGGAAATGATACCACAAAACTACATAACATTAAACGCACAACAATTAGAAACATTTAACAAGATGATAGATAAGCTTAACGACAGTGATGACGTTATTGATGTAACACACAATTTAGAGGAAAACGATGATTGATTACGACATTCAACTTAACATCATAAAACAGTTGGGGGACAATAGAAGCAAATTGTCCGCCTTGTTTTCTTTATACAATACAAACTTGTTAGAAGCAGAAGAAAACCGAAATGAGCTTTCTATATGTTACGAACAGATGATAGATTGTAAAAACGATTTGGCAAACATCACAACACATCTTGCCAAAGCAAACAAGGCAGAACGTGCGGTTGAAAGCAGTAAAAGCCAAGCAAAAGTAACGAAAATAGAAAAAGAAAGCAATAAAATAAAAAACAATTTTGCAGATTTAACAATTAAGTATAGGTCTGCGTTAAAAGAATGCGGTTCATTAAAAACAGAGTATAAGCACGAAATTTCTGAACTCTGCAAAGAATTTAAAAGCAATATGGACGAAAATTTGCCAGAAAATATTGTAAAAAGTTATCGCCAACAGGTTAAAGTTTTAAAAACCATTTTTGATAAAATAGAACAGTTGGTGGCAGATTATAATGTAAAGCGTAATAAGGTGGACCAAGATAATGATAGTTTTAACGAACTTTATTCAGCAGTTCATGCTTTGGTTGTTCGTTTGCAATCTGCATAAAAGGTGAAAAATGAAAATTTTAGGCATAGACCCAGGCTATAATATAATAGGTTATGGAGTTATAGAGGCTCAGGGCAGTAAAGTTAAAGTGTTAGACTATGGTGTTATTACCACACCAAAATCTATGAGCATAAGTTCTAGGCTACAAACTATTTACCGTGCCACTTGCGAACTTATGGAAACTTTTACACCAGATGAAGTTGCGTTTGAAGAATTGTTTTTTAACACCAACAACACAACGGCAATACCAGTTGCAGAAGCTAGGGGAGTGCTTATTGTGGCATGCAAACAATATTTAGATAGACTGTTTGAATATACACCTCTTCAAATAAAACAGGCACTAACTGGCAATGGCAGGGCAGAAAAAAAACAGGTTCAATTTATGGTAAAGAACATTTTGGGTTTAAGTGCAACACCAAAACCCGATGATGCCGCGGATGCTTTAGCAGTTGCTTTGTGCCATAGCCAAACAAACAACTCTATTAAAGACAATTCTATGTAAGGGTTGC
>CANDFN010000050.1 GCA_947384015.1 uncultured Clostridia bacterium
GGTAGAGTTGTTGGAGATAAAAACAAAATTGTGTTTGGAACACGTAGAGATATGCGCTCAATAATCTTTCAAATTTACGATTTTGAAACATCCTCTACTATGGATATAATGGTTGTAAACAAGTATGCGCATTGGATTTTTAAACAACAATTTGATTTAGATGAAAATATAATAGAATATACTGATTATGGTTTTACTTATCCAATAAAAGTAAAAGTTAAAACTGAAAATATAACCCCAAAAGAAAACGCTGTTATAAATGAAGAGATTATGGATGATTTTAACAGTCAAACCAACAAGTTTAGAGAACTTATGGATGACGAAATTTTAGCTTGCGAAAATAGCTATTTTATGAATAGTTGTGAGGTTATGGATACTCAATATAAATCTTTTTGCGTGCCTATTTTAACAGCTTTAATGGCACAATATCAAATAATGCCTAATATAAGTAATAGAAAAGTTAAAGCTTTTATAAAGAAACTAATAATAGAAGGAAAACAAAATAATTTAAACAAAGACAAATACGCTAAATTAATGCTTAAAATTCCGGTAAATGATATGGACGAACTTTATGATGAAGTGTTATTAGAGGTGAAGGGAAAGTCGGTTTTTGCCGATTTTGAAGACCCAGTTTCACATTTTGTTGATGTGTTGGCAAACGACTGGGAAAAAGATGTTTAAAATTTATATATTTAACCCATAATCTATTGGGGGATTATATGAAAAAGATGCCAAATACCTTAGACAACATAAAACAAAGCATTAACGAGTTAAAGGGTAAAGAAGTAAACTTATACATCAATAGAGGCAGACGTAAAACTAGTGAGTTTCGTGCCAGAATAGAAGATGTTTATAGTAGCGTTTTTACAGTTAAATCTATTTTAAATATGGATGCAATTTATACTTACTCTTATAATGACATTTTATGTGGAGATGTTAAAATTGTAAATGATTAAGAAAATTACAGACCAGATTTTGCACTAGTAGATTATAATACATTTGACAATCTAAACTCAATTTTGTTACAATACTTGCAATACAGCAAGTATTTTTATTTTAAGGAGCTTACATGAAGACATTCAATCCAGTGCGAGGCACTAACGATTATGCACCAAGAGCTGCTAAGATTAGGGCTTGGGCAAAACAAACAATATTAGAAAGTTATCAAGAAAATGGTTATAATCTTATAACAACTCCCATTTTAGAGCATTTGGATTTTTTAAATAGTAGCGATGGCGGAGATAATCTTCGCCTAATGTTTAAAACGATTAAGCGTAAAGACAAGTTGGATTTAACCAAACCAAACCTTACAGAAGAAGATATAACTGCTGAAGGTTTAAGATATGATTTAACAGTTCCACTTGCCCGTTTTTATGCAAATAACAAGGAGAAATTGCCTACACCATTTAAGTCTATTCAAATAGATTATGCTTTCCGCGCAGAACGTCCACAAAGGGGTAGAGATAGGCAATTTATTCAATGCGATATAGACGTGTTTGGCGATGCAACTATTAATGCTGAGTTAGAATTGTTAAAGACTGTTATAGATACCTATCAAAAACTAGGCTTTAACAAATTGGTTGTAAAAATAAACAGCCGTAAAATTTTAACTGCACTAATATTAAATGCAGGGTTTAATGAAGAGGATGTAAATTCAGTTTGTATAACTCTAGATAAGTTAGATAAAATTTCGCTTAATGGCGTAATAATGGAACTTATAGAAAAGAATTTTGCAACAGAAAACATAAATAAACTTGCAGACACCCTTGCAGATATAAATATAAACGGCGTTGATGTTTTAGTTAAAAATGGTGCAAACGCAACTGATGTCGCAGAAATTACATATTTAATAAACACCTTAAATAAAATAACCAACAATAGATACGAAATTAAATTTGATGTGTCTATTGTGCGTGGTCAAGGTTACTACACAGGTGCAGTGTTTGAAGTGTATACAGACGGCTTTGGCGGTGCTATTGGCGGTGGCGGAAGATATGACAACATGGTTGGCAAATTTTCTGGTCAGCCTGTGCCAGCAGTAGGCTTTGGATTGGGCTTTGAGCCGGTTTGTATGCTTATTAAAGAACGTGGAATAGAAGTTCCTTTAAAACAAAACTTAGCACTTATTTATGATGATGAAGATATTTGTGAGGTGTTTAAGGTTAAAGAAGAGTTGAAAAAACAATATAATGTATCTCTATATAAACGTGCTAAAAATATGAAGAGTTTTTACGAAAAAATAGTTGAGGTGGCAGATTGTGTTACTTCTGTTGCAGATTATAAACAAGGTAAAGAAATTAAACTACTAAATATGTAAAGGAGAAAAATGGATAACTATAGCGAAATTAGAGTTCCTATAAGCAAGAAGAACCCAAGTATAAAAAGGCATAATAGCAAATGTGTTTTATGTGGAAAGTGTAAAGACGTTTGTCAAAAGAAAATAGGAGTTGCTGGTTACTGGAAATACGATAGCGAAGATATTGTTTGTATAAACTGCGGCCAATGTGCTGCGGTTTGCCCAGTAGATTCAATTACAGAGCAAGACGATACAAATGCACTTATGGAAGCAATAAATTCTAACAAAAAAATAGTGTTTATCACATCTCCTGCCGTGCGTGTGGCTTTGGGTGAAACTGCAGGTTACCCTGCGGGAGAGTTTGTGCAAGGCAAAATGGTGAGTGCATTAAAAAAACTTGGGGCAGACTATGTGTTTGATGTAACCTTTGGGGCAGATTTAACTATTATGGAAGAGGCTAGCGAGCTTATTGATAGAATAAAAAATAATAAAACATTGCCTCAATTTACAAGTTGTTGCCCTGCGTGGGTTAAGTTTGTAGAAACTTTTTATCCTAAATATATTCCAAACCTATCGTCAACAAAAAGCCCAATTTCTATGCAAGCAAGTGTAATTAGAAACTATTTTGCACCTAACAATAAAATTAATCCTAACGATTTATATATTGTTGCAGTTACCCCTTGTGTTGCAAAAAAATATGAGATTAAGCGCCCAGAATTAAGCGGGCCTTATGGGCAAGATACAGACCTTGTTATAACAACTAGAGAACTTGGTAAACTTTTAAAAAGGCAAAAGATTAATCTAAAAAAACTTAATGATGAACAGTTTGATTTGGCGTTCCCCGCAGGGACTGGCGCTGGCATGATATTTGGCGCTAGTGGCGGAGTAATGGAGGCCGCTGTGCGCACAGCATATTATTTAACCACAGGTAATAACCCTACCGACAATTTGTTAAACTTTACACCTGTTCGTGGGCTTAAAGATGTAAAAACCGCAAAGGTAAAATTGTTAGATACAGAGCTTAACCTTTGCGTAATTTATGGCACAGCAAATGCAAGAAAGGTTTTAAATAAACTTAAAACAAAAAATTATCATTTTATAGAAGTTATGACCTGCCCTAATGGTTGCGTTGGCGGTGGCGGACAACCAAAACAAAAAGATAATTTATTGGCTGTTGAAGCACGTGCAAATGGATTGTATAAACAAGACGAAAGTTTGGGCTTAAAAGCAAGTTTCCAAAACGCAGCTGTTCAAAATGTGTATAAACAATTTTTGGATGCACCATTAAGCGCTAAGGCGAAAAAATATTTACATACAACTTTTACAGCAAGGAAATAAAATGGAAAAATTTATAGAAGAAAACAAACAAAAATATTTGCAAATTTTTGGCATTATAAAAAGAGAAGGCGCAGATAAACTATTAGAGTATATTAATAATACCGACTTTTTTGTTGCGCCAGCCTCTGGCAGAAGACATTCTAATTTTGAGGGCGGTTTATGTTTGCATTCACTTAAGGTTTATGAAAGATTTAAAAGGCTTATAATAAGCGAATATGGCGAGAACTACCAAACCAGAATAAGCGACGAAAGTATTGCAATTATAGCTTTGTTACATGATATATGTAAGGTTAATACTTATACTGTAGACTACCGTAATCAAAAGGTAGATGGGCAATGGATTCAAGTTCCATACTTTGCATATAAAAACAATCTTCCGTATGGGCATGGCGAAAAGTCTGTATATATTATCAGTGGGTTTATGCGCTTAACTAGGGAAGAAGCAATGGCAATAAATTGGCATATGGGAGGGTATGACCCAAGGGCGCAAGGTTCTAGCGATTTAATGGATGCCTTTACAAACTTTCCATTATGTGTGCTATTTCATATTGCAGATTTACAGTCTACTTATTTGGATGAAGATAAAAACTAATTTTACAAGTTATAATTGCAGAATTTTACAATAAGATTAATTTTTTGGTATTGACAAAACAAGGATTGTGATATATAATTTTTTAGAGGTGAAATATGTATTTTGTTAATGCCGTAGAAAAGAAAGATTGGCGTGTAGATAGAGAAGACTATCATTTAAGTGAACAAGTTGTAGTAAAAAGATTTACTAATGGTGCAGTTGTGCAAAAAGTTTTAGATGTATACGCAATTTGCCCAGATAAAACAAAAAACTTGCTTAACCGCAAGGTAATTAGAATTGGTGTAAATTTTGAAGATATAGATAAGGTTTTTGGTATTGAAGATGCAACCTGCATTTCAGCAAAGACATTATTTGATATTATGATGGAACCAGAAAACCTAAAAAAATACGTTAAAATAATTAGCGAATTTGAGGTTGGTTACACTTCTATGGATAAAGATGCCGATTTAGAAGTAAGGATATTAGATAAAGATATATCTTCTTATTTTGCAAACAATGAAAAAATAGAAGATATTTGTAATCAACTTATAGGAAAAACAGCCATTTTAAATAAACAAGACGTTAAAGCAATTGTTAAGCATAATCAAAGTTTTGAAAAATCAATGTTTGGCGAACCTGTTACGCCAACAAGTGTAAGATTTTAATAAGTAAAAGCTCTCTTTAAAAGAGAGTTTTTTTATAACATAATTTAACTGCATTGCATAAAAAATTAAAGAGGTTTTTTACATGGCAAATGCAAATAATTTTACAATAGGCGCCAATGACGAACATGGTATGAACCCGCCAACAGCGGGAAAACGCACGCCAACCATGCCGTATATTGGGCGCAGTTTTTATGAAAACGAATTTAATAGGCAGGCAAAATTAGAATTTATTTTTGCCTGCTTACGTTGTGGATTTAATGTTTACGACATTCATCCAGAAGTGCAAGATGTAAGCATATCAACACGGGTGGTTAGAGCAAATCGTGCAGGGTTGAGTGCGCTCGTTACCTTTGCTTATAATGCGTCAGGCGATGGAATAAGTTTTAATTCGGCAAGAGGATTGGAAGTATATTACAGCCAATATAATCCACAAGCTGCTAGAAGCCGAACATTAAGTCAGTTGGTTTATAATAGAATTATAGCGCAAACTGGAACAACAGGGAGGTTTGTCGGTGCCCTTTCGGTAGGTGTTCTATCTAGTGTAAATTGTCCGTCTACGCTTATAGAGGCGGGGTTTATGACAAACTTTAACGAAGCAAAATTGATGTTAAATCCAATGTTTGTTAATGGTGTGGGCGAAGGGGCATGCCAAGGCGTTTGCCAGTTTTTAGATGTGCCTTATGTTGAAAGAGAATTAGCTAATTATCCAACTATAAGGCGGGGAGATAGAGGCAATTTTGTAACGCTTGCACAATATCTATTAAACGAATATGGCAATAGACTTTCTACAGACGGAATTTTTGGCAGTGGAACGCATAACGCAGTTGTTACCTTTCAGCGAAACAATGGTTTAACGCAAGACGGAATAATAGGAAGAAACACATGGAACGCATTGTTAAACCTAGATCCAACTTCACAAACCTTGCGTCAAGGCAGTAGAAATAGTGCAGTGCTGTTTTTGCAGAGGTTGTTATTAAGTTATTTATATCCTATAACAAGTTTAGATAGCACCTTTGGTGCAGAAACACTAGCTGCTGTCCGTGCTTTCCAAACCGAAAACGGATTAACTGCAGACGGTATTGTTGGAAGAAATACATGGAACGCTTTGTTAAACAGCAGTGGCAGACCATTGCCAAACTAACGCTTACATAAAAACTTAAATGCGAAACAAACCGTTTCGCATTTTTTGTTTTTGCTTTGTTTAATATTGCTTGAAAAAAGGTTTTGTATATGGTAAACTGATATAAATAAAAGCGGTGAAATATGAAGTTAGAAAAATATGGCAAAGAAAACGAGTATAGTTATACTTTAGGGGCGTTCCCAACCTTTGAACTTATTAAAAACAAACCAGAAAAAGTTGAAGCTGTGTTAATTCATTCTAAGGCTACGCACACAGCAGATTTAGATAAATTGTTAAAACTTTGTAAAGATAATAAAATTAAAATAGAGCAGGACGACAGAACCATAAACAAATTAAGCCCAAAAGAAAACTGCTTTGTAATGGGGGTGTTTAAAAAATATCGCACTAAACATACCGCTAACAAACAAGTGGTTTTACATAATCCAAGCGATATGGGTAACCTTGGAACAATAATGCGCACAATGGTTGGTTTTGGTTATACTGATTTGGTTATAATAAAACCTGCGGTAGACTACTTTAACCCTAAAGTTGTGCGTGCCAGTATGGGTGCGGTGTTTTCTCTTAATGTAGTAGAATGTGAAGATATAGAAAGTTATTTAAAAAGTAATTCTTATCAAAAGTATTTCTTTATGCTTAATGGTAAAAATAAATTAGGTGGTTTTATACCGCCTAAACAGAATTACGCACTTGTGTTTGGAAATGAAGCACACGGTTTACCTAACAACTTATTAACGGTGGGAGAAAGTGTGGTTATACAGCATAGCAACAAAATAGATAGTTTAAACCTACCAATAAGTGTTGGTATGGCGTTATATGAGTTTAATAGATAGAAAAAAATCCGTTTGTGTAAACGGATTTTTTATGGGTTTAGTTAACCTCTTTATGCAATTTGAACAATGGTTAGGTAGCCATTAATTCCATCATCATCTAAGAAACTTACATTGTTAGAACTTAAAATTTGGATGTTTAATGTGCTATTTGCAGTTGTGGCATTAATTAAAGCACTTGCATTAATCATAGTGTTATTCTCTAAACCACGTGCTGTGCCAGCGACTTCGGTTCCGTTTAAATATAAAGCCATTGCAGCACTTGCTGTTGCACCACTTGCAGCATAAACTCCGTAATCAACTTTATATGTCCCAATATTTTGTAAAGTTACAACTCCGGTAGAGGTATCTATAGTCATATCTGATATTTGTTGAGTGTTATTAAGCGGGAAGGTTGAGTTGTTTACATTTTGTTCTTCTGTGCTATAAAAACTGCCAAAACTTTGTGCTGTAGTTGCTCCAGCAGGTCCGGTAGGTCCAGTTGGGCCAACTTCTCCTGTTAATCCTTGAATTCCTTGTGGGCCGGTTGGTCCAGTAGGTCCGATTTCGCCAATAGTTCCAGTAGCGCCGGCAGGTCCAGTAGGTCCAGTTGGACCAGTAGGGCCAGTTGCACCAGTAGCGCCGGTGGCACCAGTAGCACCAGTGGCCCCAGTAGCACCAGTAGCGCCGGCAGGTCCTTGTGGACCAGTAGGGCCGGTAGCACCAGTAGCACCAGT
>CANDFN010000051.1 GCA_947384015.1 uncultured Clostridia bacterium
GGAGAGTTTATAGCCTTGGTTGCAGATAAAATGCTTATAGAAGGCGCTTAAAAACGCTTTTATAAGTTTATAAATTTTTTTGAACTAATTTGTTGTAGATTTTTGGATAAGCACTATCATAATAGTTTAATAAAAAAGGGTTAACCTCTTTTTTGTTTGCAAGAAGGCATTACAAATAATGGTTGACAAAATTAAAAATTGTGTTATTATTTTACCAGTGGAGAATATATGGAAGATTTAGTATTGTCTGTAAATGATAGTTTGGAAGATAATATTTTAGCAATAATAGATTTTGTAAAACAAGTGGAAAAAGAAAACGGACTTACTGAAGAGCAAATAGAACATAAATATAGTTGTGGATGTTGTGCGGTATTAGCTTTAGAATTAATAAAAGAGAATATAGAACGTCTTTTTGGGACAACTAAAGAATTGGAAGGGTTTGCAATAGAAACAGGGAATAAAAAAATTAATACACACTCTTATTTGAAGTTAAAAAAGGATTTGACAGAAGAAGATTTATATTTTGATATATTTGGTAAAAAGACTATAAAAGAGGTTAAAAAGTTTATTTCAAGCAAGTTTTGGGACAAAGAGTTTTTAAAGCCATGGGTTGCAAAGTTTGAAAAAGAAAACAATTTAGGGCAATATATGTATGTTCAAGAAGCGTGCTATACTAGAATTAAAGTTGAGGGGCTTACGGTTTAAGGTGCTTAAAAAATAAGCGCCTTTTTTATTTGAATAAAATAAAAGTTATGGACTAATAAGGCGATAAATACTCATAAAAAACGATAAGAAGAAATAGATTATAGTATGAAAAAAATACGTGTAGTCTCAAATATTATAATAGCGCTAATGTTGGTTTCTCTTGCGGGCATTGCTTATAGTAATTCTGTAGCGTTAAGAACATCTATAGACAGCCGTGTTTATTATTCTGGCAACACAGAAAGTAAAAATGTGTGTTTTATGATAAATGTTTATGAGGGTGAAGACAACATTAAAAAGATGCTAGACATATTAGATGTATATAAGGTTAAAACCACGTTTTTTGTAGGTGGTTGTTGGGCAGTAAATCATATAGATACAATTAAAGAAATTTATGCAAGAGGGCACGAACTAGGCAATCATGGGTTTTATCATAAAGACCAAAACAAATTAAATTTTGATGGTAATGTGCAAGAAATAAATATGTGTCATCAAGTGGTTAGCCAAAATTTAGGTTTGGAAATGACTTTGTTTGCACCGCCAAGTGGGGCTTATGATATAACAACTGTGGATGCAGCCGAAAGTTTAAACTATAAAACAATTATGTGGACTCACGATACAATAGATTGGAAAGATCAGGATGTAAATCTAATAACAAAAAGGGCAACAAAAAAACTTTCTAACGGAGATCTTATTTTAATGCACCCAACAGATAAAACAGTAGAAGCTTTAACTGGAATTTTGTCTTATGCAATAAACAACGGCTACAATCCAACTACAGTTAGTGAATGTTTAAAAGGAATTTAAATTTAGACAAATTAATTTATGGTTAAATAGTTTGAGATTTATAAAATTTGTTGTATAATTGATTAAAGGAAGAATTATGGCAATATATAAATCATCTTTTAACCAAAAACCTCAAAAACCAGAAAAAGAAAAGAAAGAACGTGCGCCACGTGCACCAAAACCTGAAAAAAAGGTTAAAGTTCAAACACAAACCAAGCCAAAAGTTAAAATAAATGCTTCCATTGTTTGCTTGGTTGGTTTTTCTGTTTTATTTTTACTTTGCCTTTTCCCAAACCCTGTCCGTCATATGGTGCTTGGTTTAATAGGTTTAAGTGTTTACCCAGTGTGTGCGTTGGGAATATTCTTTTCTGTGGCGACTCTTGCAAAAAGGCAATTTAGAGTAAAAAAACGATATTTAGCATATCTTGTTAGCTCAGTTGTAATTGTTTGGTTTATTTTTCACTTAATTATGACGCATGCATTAAAGGTTCCACTAACTAGTTACGGTGCATGTTTGGCAGGGACTTATAAAGTTCAAACCACAGCTGGCGGGCTTTTGTTTAGTTTAATAAGCTACCCATTAATAAAACTTATAACATATGTAGGTGCTTATATTGTTAGTGCTATTGCATTGGCAGTTTTGGTTGGTTTGATTGTAGATTATGTGTTTGCAGACCGTTCTGGCATGATTAAAACCAAAACAAAATTTGATTTTAAAGAAATTGAAGACTTTGAGAAGACTGTTGTTAAAGAGGAAGTAAAGAAAACCGAACCTGAATATGTCAAACACGAGGCTAAACGTAAATTGGGTTTAGAAAAACCTAGAAATGAAACAACAATAATTTCAACCACTATGCCAGAAATTAAACCAGTTGCACCACAGCCAACACAATCTAGACCAATGTCTAAAAGGGATTATATCTTAACCCCAATAGAGCCAATTATTCCACCAGAGGAAACGGACGACTTATTCTTAGATAATAATACAGGATATTACAATAGTAAAAAACTTAAACGTGAACATGTGGAAGAAATAAAACCTGCCACAAAGCAGATAGAGGAAACAAAGACAACTCCACAACCTATTCAACAAACTTATTTTGAGCAACCTAAAATTGAAGAGCCAGAACAAAAAGTTGAAGAGAGTTATAATGATATTATATTAGATGAGACAGGGATTGAAGATTACGAAGATTTTGTAGAAATAAATTCTGACCCAGTTGTTGTTCAATCACCATTTACTGTAGAAGAAACAGAAGAACCTGTTTTAAAAGAAAAACAGGAAGACCTATCTGTAGTAGAGGAAGAGATTAACTCATTAGAAGAATTGGTTTTAGAACCAGAAGATAACGAATTACAAGCATTAGATGAATCAGAAGAACCTATTAATAATTATGAAGAAATAGAGTCTCAGTTAGAAGAACCATATATTGATGAGTATTCTGGCAAAAAAGATATGAGCCTTGGCAATACTAACGATAACGAGGTTGTTCGTCCAAGTGTAGATATATCTAAGTTTAATTTACCAAATAAAATAAGCAAACCATTAGAGCATGAGCAAATTAAGATGGATGAAGTAAAACCAAAACAAGAGGTTCCACCATATGTTGCACCTAATGTTGAATTGCTAGAATATTTAGAAAAGGTAGAAAAAATTAGCGAAGAAAAAATTCAAGATAATGTTAACCGTCTAGAACAAGTGTTGGAAGACTTTAAAGTGCCTGCAAAAGTTAACAATGTGCAAGTTGGTCCAGCGGTTACCAGATACGAATTATCAATGCCAAGAGGTATATCGGTAAACAAAATTGTAACCATGGCAGACGATATTGCCATGACGCTTGCTTCAAACGGCTCTATTCGTGTAGAAGCACCTATACCTGGTAAAACGTCGGTTGGTGTAGAAGTGCCTAACGATACTGTAACTCCGGTAAGTTTACGTGAAGTTATTGATAGTCAAGAATTTAAAGTTCGCGGTAATCCATTGTCATTTATATTAGGTAAAGATATTAATGGTGACATTATATTCTGTAATCTAGATAAAATGCCTCACTTGTTGGTGGCAGGTTCTACTGGTAGCGGTAAATCTGTTTGCTTAAATACAATGTTGTTAAGTATGTGCTACAAAGCAGGCCCACAAGATTTGCGCTTGATTTTAGTAGACCCTAAAATGGTAGAATTTTCTACTTATAATGGATTGCCTCATCTATTGATACCAGAGGTTATTACTGGTAAAGAGATGACCATAAATGCCTTTGACTGGGCTATTAAAGAAATGGAAAGCAGATATGCAATGTTTGCTAAAAACCATGTTGTAAACATTAACGAATATAACAAACTAGATATGGTAAAATCTAAACGCGCAGAAAAATTACCATTTATTGTAATAGTTGTTGACGAACTTGCCGACTTAATGTTAGAAGCCAAGCGCGAACTTGAAGATAGAATTGCAAAAATTGCCGCTAAATCTCGTGCAGCAGGTATTCACTTAGTGCTTGCAACTCAACGTCCAAGTGTAGATGTTATTACAGGCGTTATTAAAAATAACTTGCCAAGCCGTATTGCATTTGCTTTAACAAGTTATGTAGATAGTAAAACTATTTTGGATGGTAGTGGTGCAGAAAAATTGCTAGGTAAAGGTGATATGTTGTTCAAAATGCAAGATAAGCCAGAACCAAGACGTGTGCAAGGTGCGTTTGTATCTAGCACAGAAATTAATAGAGTTGTTGACTTTATTAAATCTCACAACAAAGCAGTTTATGACGACAGTGCAAGTAAAGCAATTAAAAATCCGCATGGTGGCGGAAATCAGGGTGGAGCAGACGGCGGTTTAACTAAAAACCAAGAATTTGACCCAATCTTAAAAGATGTATTGCGTATGTTTATAGAAACAAAACAAGCAAGTAGTAGTATAATTCAAAGACGTTATTCTGTAGGTTTTAATCGCGCTGGTAGAATAATAGAACAAATGGAACGTGCTGGCTTTGTTTCTCCTCCAAATGGCTCTAAACCACGTCAGGTGCTTATAACTATGGACGAATATAAAGCAATATTTGACGAACAATAAACATTCAGCAAACAAAAAAATAAGGCGTTATGCCTTATTTTTTATGTTTTATTTTTAGCTTTTGTAGTGCTTGTTTTACTGTCACTTTTTGTTTTTACAGTTGATGTTTTTGTTTTAGTTGTAGCCTTACTGTTAGAAGTGTTTTTGGTGGCAACTTTTTTAACTGTGTTTTTTGCGATTGGCTTAGTTGTGGTTTTAGCATTTGTTTTAGGTTTGTTTGTTTTTGTAACCGGTTTTGTGGCAGTTTCGGTTGCTTTGGCTTGTTCTTGTTTAAGCTTTTCTTCTTTTGCAAGGCGAGAAGCTTCCAAATATTTAGTTAAATCAAATCTAGTTAATTTTTTAATAGCAGTAAAGTATAAAGCATGGAATTTTTTACGGTTTACTTTGTAAGCATATTCTATATTGCCTTTTTTGCTAAAGGTAAAAGTTGTTTTACCTGGTAATTCATCGCCAACATCAACTTCTACAAAAGCACGTTTTGTTTTAAATAGTTCAGGGAAACGCATTGCAAGAACGGCACAAGTATCATTTGTTGCAACACGGCGGTCTTTATAATTATGTTCCCAATAACCAGTGTAAAGTTCTTTAATCCATCTGCCAACATCGTTAAGCTCGCCCATGGTATTAACTTCTTCTTCGGTAAAGTGGGCTAGGTCTCTTCCCATTCTAGAAGGAATCATTGTAATAGGAATTCCGCTTTCTATCATTATTTTTAATGCTTCTGGGTCGCTAGAAGCATTAAAGGAACGATAATTTTTCCAACTTCCTTCAAGTTTACTGTCCCAAGCGGCACAACCTTCGTAATAAATATGGTTAATCCAACTCTTAACTTCTGGGTATTTGGTGAATAGCTGACCAATATTAGTAGTAGGACCTTGCATAATAATTTCAATATTGTTTTTAAATTGCTTAATTGTTTCATACATGGCGTCAACTGCAGATTGTTTTATTGGCTGAGTTTTAACCGTTTTTGGTGGAGTGTAATTTCCCATTCCGTTTTCTTTGTGTGCAAAGATAGCATGTTGAACTGGCCTTTTCATAGGTTTTTCAGCACCTTTTGCAAGAGGGATGTCTGTGCGATTAAACACTTCTAAAAGATGAAGCGCATTGCGGGTAACAATATCTACATCTAAATTACCATTAACTGTGGTAATAAGCCTGATGTTCATAATGTCGTCGTATAAAGACAAAACAAATGCTGCAGAATCGTCTACACCAGGGTCGGTATCAATAATACAATTTACTCTTTCTAATAATTTTTTCTTTTTCATAAACTTATTATATATAAAATATTTTTTTTAGGCAACAAAAATACTTAAAAAATCAATTTTTTTACTATTACAAAGCTTTTTGGGCGGTTTTTTATTAATTTATAAATGTTTATTGGATTTATGCTTTTTGGATAATATCACTATAAATATAAAGTATTTTATTTTTAAAATGTTTAAAAGGATGTAAAAATCAATTTCTTTTTTTAGTTAAATGTGGTATAATCATACAAGTGAAAAAAGAGGAGAAAAAGATGAAAGAATCAACATTCAAGTTAGATGTCGGTGGTAAAAAGTTAGAAGTATCAGTTGGTCATTATTGTGGCCAAGCAAATGGTCATTGTATTGTAAGGTGTGGTGAAACTGTAGTTATGGTAAACACAACTATGTCTAAAGCACCAAGGCCAGGTATGGACTTCTTTCCATTACAAGTAGACTATGAAGAAAAAATGTATAGTATAGGTAAAATCCCTGGAGGATGGAAAAGGCGTGAAGGTAGAGCAAGTGACCAAGCTATTTTATATAGCAGATTGATAGACCGACCATTACGTCCATTGTTCCCAAAAGGTTTTTATAATGATGTAACAGTTATTGCAACTACTTTGTCTGTAGAACCAGACATTGCACCAGAAACTCTTGCGATGCTAGGTAGTTCTATTGCTTTAACAATAAGCGATATTCCATTTGAAGGCCCAACAGGTGCGGTTAAAGTTGCTTGTGTAGAAGGCAAATTTATTGCTTTCCCAACCTTAGAGCAAGAAGCAAAAAGTGTAATAGACTTAACTGTAAGTGGAACAAAAGAGGCTGTTTTAATGGTAGAAGCTGGTGCAAAAGAAGTTAGCGAAAAACTTATGCTAGACGCTATTATGTTTGCACACGAAGAAATTAAAAAACAAGTAGAATTCCAAGAAAAACTTGCAAAAAGCTTAAAAGTTGTTAAGGCTGAGGTTAAATTTGAAGAGATTGATCCAAGTTTAGACAAAGCGGTTCGTGATTATGCAGACAAAAAACTAGACAAAATGCTAGAGATTTTTGACCGTCATGTTCGTAACGAAATTGAAGATAACATTACTCAAGAAGTTGTTGAACACTTTGCAGAAGAATTCCCAGATAGTGCAAAACAAATTGGTCAAGTTTTATACAATATGAAAAAGGAAAAGGTTCGTTATCGCATTCTTCACAAAGGTATTCGCCCAGACGGAAGAAAACTTAACGAAATCCGTCCAATATGGTGTGAAGTGGGCTTGCTTCCACGTGTGCACGGTTCTGCAGTGTTTACTCGTGGTGAAACTCAAGCTTTAACCACTTGCACATTGGGTATGCTTAACGAAGCCCAAGAATTAGAAGGTATTGACCCAGAAACTGAAAAGCGTTATATGCATCAATACAACATGCCAGGCTATTCTACAGGTGAGGCTAAAGCTTTACGTAGCCCTGGTAGACGTGAAATTGGTCATGGTGCATTGGCAGAAAGGTCTCTTGTCCCAGTCCTTCCAAGCGAAGATGAATTCCCATATGCAATCCGCACAGTTAGTGATATTTTATCTTCTAATGGTTCTACCTCTATGGCATCTGTTTGCGGTAGCACTTTAGCATTAATGGATGCTGGTGTTCCAATCTCCGCTCCGGTTGCAGGTGTTGCAATGGGTCTTAAGATCGGAAGAGCACACGTCTGAACTCCAGTCACCATAATACATCT
>CANDFN010000052.1 GCA_947384015.1 uncultured Clostridia bacterium
TGTAATGCTGCATCATGTTTTAATTCTACCCACTTATTATTGTCTAGACGTGAAATTACAACACACTCGGTTGGGTATGAAGAGTCTAAATTAATATAATATGTTCTTAAAGTTTTTGTATAAACTGCGTATAAAGTTGTATTTTCTGTTACATGGAAAGTGTTTAAGTTTACAAGTTCACTGTCTTCATCTGCTTTGGGGTTTAAAGTCCAACCCTTAAACGAATACTCATATTGAGGATCTTTTTCTTTTGACGGATTTGTTGTGATTTGTGCCAATTCGTTATATGCAACATTTTGTGTGGTTATTTCACCTTCGTTATTAAAAGTTAAGGTGTAAATGTTTACATCTTGTGTGTAATTTAAGCCAAGATTTACTTCTCTAGCATCGTCTGAAGAAAAACCTTTAACCACATAATTTGAAGAATATGTTAAACTGTTATCATCATTATTAATAAGCTGAAGATCGCTAACCTGTTCTAAACCTGTTATTTTTAAATTTGTTAAATGATGACCGGCTTTTACTGTGTAAGATAAATTAATCTCTTGGTTGTAAAACAATTTAGTGTCTTCTGTAACCGATACGCTTTCTTGCCCATCTAAAGTTGTAATATTAATGCCTTCTGGTATATTTTCAAAAGAATATTTTATTGCAATATAATTAAGGTAAATAGTTTTATTTTCATTTATTATAGTTTCTGGGTCTAAATATTTAGTAAGGTTCTCATCCTCACAATAACCAGCAAAATAGTAACCAGGTATTCTTTCTGCTGTAATTTGGCTAATTTTATCTCCTGCTTTTACGGTTAAAGTTTTATTTGTTCCAACCTCTCCATAATTAATGGTTACAGTCCAAACATCACTATTACCTGTTTTACTTTTACCACTAAAATGAATTACGGTTGGCACAGCAATAGCAGCTAAAACCATAGCACCCGCAACAGCCACTGCTGCAACTTTAGTGGTCTTGTTGCTCTTCTTTGGTTTTACCACGCCAAAAGTTTGTTTCTTTTTAGGGCTAAATTCTTCCTCATTGATCTGTCCTATAATTTTATTAGACATACACTTTCTCCTTATCTATAAATATGTTATACCCCACCCCGTCCACTTTGTCAAGCATTTTGTGGGGTGTTATTGTGCTTTTTATTATTTTTATTTTTTATGCGTTTAATGATAATTATTCATTTATTGACGATTTACTTAAACAAAAGCATTTTTATTGAGATAAAAATTAAACAAAAAACTTAAAATTACAACAAAAAAACAATCACAAAACCTAGTAATAGCCCAAATATGTTGGACAAAATAACCAATATTTGTTAAAATATATTATTAAGAGGATTATTATGGGCTTATTATCTTATATTTTTGCATCAGACAATAAACGCAGTTTGATGAAGATTGAAAAAATTATTAAAGTTATTGATGAATTGGAAGAAGACTATAAATCAATGACTGACGACGAACTTCAAGAACAAACAGGAATTTTAAAACAACGTTTAGCAGAAGGTGAAACTTTAGACGATATTTTGCCAGACGCCTTTGCTGTTGTGCGTGAAGCGTCTGCCAGAGTTCTTGGTAAAAGGCATTTCCGCGTTCAATTAATAGGCGGTATTGTTTTACATCAAGGACGTATCGCTGAAATGGGAACTGGTGAAGGTAAAACTCTTACAGCCACCACTGCAGTTTACCTTAACGCATTAACCGGCAAAAATGTTCACTTAATTACAGTAAACGAATTCTTAGCAACTTCTCAGGCTGAACAAATGGGTAAGTTGTATAAATTTTTAGGTTTAACTATTGGCGTAACTCTTGCCAACCAATCTCCGCAAGAAAAGAAAGCTGCATATGCTTGCGATATTACCTATGGAACAAACAATGAATTTGGTTTTGACTATTTGCGTGATAACATGCAAACCAGCAAACAAATGAAAGTTCAACGTGGGCACTACTTCTGTATTGTGGACGAGGTAGACTCTATTTTAATTGACGAAGCTAGAACCCCTCTTATTATTTCTGGCATGGGTGGTGAAACAGATGATTTATATGTTACCGCCAACAAGTTTGCAAAGGGTTTAAAAGAAGAAGACTACGAAATTGAAATTAAGCATAAACAAATCCGTTTAACAGAGCAAGGCGTTGAAAAGGCAGAAAAATTCTTTAAATTAGACAATTTATCAGATATCAACAATTTAGAAATCAACCACCACATCAATAACGCTTTACGTGCTCAATATATTATGAAGAAAGACATCAACTACATTATTGTTGATGGTGAAATTTTAATTGTAGATGAATTTACTGGACGTGTAATGCAAGGAAGACGTTATAGCAACGGTCTACACCAGGCAATAGAAGCAAAAGAAGGCGTTAAGATTAAGGAAGAAAACAAGACACTTGCAACTGTTACTTTCCAAAACTACTTTAAATTATATGATAAGTTAAGTGGTATGACAGGAACGGCAAAAACCGAAGAAACAGAATTTAACAAAATTTACAACTTAGACGTTGTTACCATTCCACCAAATAGACCAGTTTTGCGTGTAGATGAACAAGATATGATTTTCTTTACCGAACAAGCAAAACTAAAAGCCATTGTTCAAGAAATTAAAGATAAGCACGATAAAGGTCAGCCTATTCTTGTGGGCACAGCATCTGTAGAAAAAAGTGAAGAGATTAGTAAAGCCATTAAAAAACTTGGCATACCTCATAACCTACTAAATGCTAAAAACCACGCACTTGAAAGCCAAATTGTAGCACAATCTGGACGCGTTGGTTCGGTTACAATTTCTACAAATATGGCAGGTCGTGGAACAGATATTTTGTTGGGCGGTAACCCAGAATTTTTAGCTAAGCAAAAAATGCTTAATGAAAAAACCGACCCTGAAGTATTGGACAAAATAACCTCTTACAATAAAACTTTAACAGATGAAGAACAAAAATTAAAAGATAAATACGATAGATATTATAAAGACTTTAAAACCGTTACTGATGAAGAAAAGAAAAAAGTTTTAGAGTTAGGCGGTTTACACATACTAGGCACAGAAAGACATGAATCTCGCCGTATTGATAACCAGTTGCGCGGACGTGCCGGTCGTCAAGGGGACCCAGGCTCTAGTATATTCTTCATCTCGCTTGAAGACGACCTACCTCAACGCTTTGGTGAAGATAGAATGAAAAACTGGTTCTCTATCGCCTTCCGCGGTAATGAAGATATGCCAATACAATCTCGTATACTAACCCGCTTCTTTGAATCTGCTCAAAAGAAGGTAGAGGCTGCAAACTTTGGCGCACGTAGAAACGTATTGCAATATGACGACGTGCTTAACCAACAACGTCAGCTTATTTATAAAGAACGCGATAAAGTTTTAGACGGAATTGATATTCATCCAGAAATTATAGAGATGATAAAAGAAAACGTGTTTAACCTATGCAACATTTATTTAGACTATACCAAACCAAGCTATGAATGGGACTTAGAACAATTAAACGATGCACTAAACACCAAATTCTTGGGGGCTGGTGTAAATATGGTCACACATGAATTGATTGAAGATACAGATGTAAAAGGCGCTGCTCAAATTATTTACGATAACTTAATTAAAGAGTATGAGAAAAAGAGAGAAGAATTTGATAATCTTGGCTTCCCAATTAAGTTTAGCGACTTTGAACGCGATGTTCTACTTCGCACCGTTGATAAATTCTGGACAGATCATATTGACACAATGAACACCTTGCGTGAAGAAATTGGAATTTTATCTTATGGTCAAAAAGATCCTATTGTTGCTTATAAAAACGAAAGTTTTGAACTATTTGACAAAATGATAAGTGAAATTAGGGAATACACCGCGTCCACCCTATTCCGCAGTAAAATTTCAATTCAAGTGCAACCAAACATTAAACGTCCAGCACCTGCAGTAAACCCAATTACTAAAGGAAGCACACCAAGAAAAAACAACTCTGCCCATATAGGACGCAACGACCTATGCCCATGCGGTAGCGGTAAAAAATACAAAAACTGCTGTGGCAAAGATAAAGAATAAAAAACAACAAAGGATGTTTTATGATAAATGCATTTATGTCTTTAAAATTTCATGATGGAGAAGAAGATAAACAAAAAATAGAATCATTAACTAAAGCCTTAAAAAAAGCAGGCATAAAAAACACTGTTATGGCAAGGGATGTTGAAAAATATGGCAAAGCATCCCTACCCAAGGGCAAAAAGCTTATGATAGATTATGCCTTCCCTGCAATGAAAAATAGTGATATGATTATTATAGAATTTTCAGAAAAAGGTGTTGGTTTAGGCATTGGCGCAGGCTATTGCTACGCAAATAATGTCCCCATTTATGTCATTGCAAAAACTGGAAGCGACATCTCTTTAACTATGCAAAACTTGGCAAAAGAAGTTGTTTTCTATAATAGTTATGAAGACATTTCTTCTGCATTTAAACGCATAGCAAAAGAATATCAAAACAAATAATTTTTTGTATACTTTCTTTAATAAAAAATAAAAGTAAAATTATAAAGTTCTATTTATAAGAAACTTAGCTCACCGAATAAAATGCGGTGAGCTATTTATTTGCAATAAGTTTTTAAAAATAATATAATTAATGTGTTTAAGATTCAAAGGAGAAAATTTAGAATGTTTTATTTAATTCTTTATATAGTTTTTCTGCAATAAGTATTTTTTCAAGTTTCCCAATTGCAATTTCACATGGTATACCTTTAATTGATATTCTTACTGATTATTTAGCATTTATAACTTTTAGTGGCTGTATGTGCGGATTCTTAATGATATCTAGACCAATTACAAAAATTAACTTTAACCCTAATTTAAAAATATTTAAAACCCCTCAATGGGAGCAAAAACTTTATAAAAAAATTAAAATTGAAAAATGGAAAGTTTTAATTCCTGATTTTGGAAATATGGTTAAATTTAAAAAGAAAGTTGACATGAGCAATGTAAAAAATGCCGAATTCTATCTTAGATTTTTTATATGAAAATATAAACGCTTCAATATTACATTCTTTTTGTATTCTTCTTTCCCCAATATTCTTTATCTTTATACATAAAAAATTTTATATTACAATTGGCTTAATAGGAATGATTTTAATTATTATAACAAATCTCATGCCAGTTATGTTACAGCGCCATTTAAAACCACGATTATTAAATATTTATAACAACTTAAAAGAACGTGAAAATAGAACACAAAACTTAAACAAATAATTTAACTTTAGCATATAAACTATAATAAAATATAAATAAAAATCCACCAACTATACTGGTGGATTTTTATTTATAACTAATCTTCTGTATACTCTTCTTTTATTATTGTATACTTTTGTGCAAATTTTTTTGTTAAGGCTGTTATAAATGCAATTAGTGATATAATTAATGGAATTGTCATTATACCTACAAACACAAAGTTTGCATAACCAAAGTTATTGTTAAATACACTTAAAAGTTGTGCATAGAATGCATTTAAGCAAGCATAACCCAAATAATCTCCAATAGTGCGAAGCGCATACATCTTTTCGTAATTTTTTGTTGGTGTGCATACTTGTAGATAGTTGTTTAAGAAAATTTGGTTTGGCGACCTTATACAGCAAGTTAAAATCATCAAAGCTATAATTATAATTATTTTAAATATGGAATTTGGCATAAACACAAACACCAACCCCGCAGATATTGTTAAAATAATATATGCTAAAATAAATATTATTAAGCTTCTAACACCAAACTTTAAGTTAAATTTAAATTGATATCTAGAAGAGACAGCCATACATATACGCATAAAGGCAAATATGTAACCATACATCCAAATTGGTATTGAGCCTTCATTAGTTAAAGTGTTAAGATATAACCTAAATTGAGATGTATCCATACTCATTACCCCACGAGTAAGAGCCGCATAAACTAACAATGTTATAACAAAAGCGGATGCCAATATCTTTTTAAAACTATCTGGTTGCCGAGCCTTGCGCTCCTTGTAAGTTAGCCTTGGTTTAATATCTACATTTTTTGTTTGGAATTTAACAGGTTCCTTTATTAATAACGAATATAACTCAGCAATACAAACAATTATTAATGCACCCCAAAGCGGCGCGTAAGGGCTCCAACTATATAAGTAAGTAGCAAGGATTGCTGTTACAGCCTCAAACACATAATATAAACTTACACCCTTACCATAAACCCGCTCGTAATCCTTATCTCGCTCTACAGCTTGCAAACTTTGGTTTAATATTGAAACATTTTTTACAATAAACACACAATAACCAAAAGCCAAACACGCATGCCCTAAAGTAAACATAAAAAAGTTATTGCCAAATATTGCAAATAGTAAAAAGCCAACATATCCTAGGTTACCAATTCGCGAAGCTTTTACTGGTTTCATTTTTGAAAAACACTTAGTAACTGGAATACATATTATGCACGCCACTAAAGTTTGAACAGAGTCTAGCAAAATTGCTTGAGAATAGCTTAAACCTTTTACTTGAGTATAAAACAACGAAAGCATTGTCCAAACAAAAAGAACATCCCAAGTAATGGAAAGATAAAATGGATATAATTTTACATTTCGGTTCATGTAATATTCTTTGCGTTCTTCATTAGTCATTTAATATTATTTTATATCAAAATTTTAATTATTCCAACTAATTTTAAATAATTTTTTTATTAAATATAATAAAAACCCATTTTTATAGCAAATTATTTTTATATTGTTTAATTTTTATTTTAAATCTTTCAGTTTTGTTGTAAGTGGATATTTTAATGCAAAGGCAACAACCTTATCTTCATCAATATAAGTTGGTTTATTTTGATTGTAATAAAAAATGGTATATCGGCTTTTATTTATATGCTTTATTAATGAATACAAATTATCACACTCTTCCACTTTTAATAAAACCACTTTTTGAAAACTTTTGTCTTTAGCAGATTTAAACAACGACAAGGTTACTTTTTTGCTTGGCTTTGAAAAAATAAAGAAACATGCAAAAATTGCAAAAAACCAATTTACTGTATGAATACTTGACCATATGAACAAACCAGCAAACAAGGCAAAACAAGCCGACCTAAAAGCCAAATCTAAGCCAAAATAGACTTTATCTTTTTTAATCATTCCCCTAAAAATTTTACCACCGTCTAACGGATTAACTGGAAGCATATTAAATAAGCACAACACTAAATTAGACATACAAAAACTGTTTAATATTGTAAAAGTGTTTGGCACTAACCAATACATTGCCATACAAATTAAGCAGATTAAAAGATTAAACGCAGGGCCAGCCACATTTATTAAAAATACGTCACGGCTATTTATATCGGTATCTAATTCCACTGCCATACCAAACA
>CANDFN010000053.1 GCA_947384015.1 uncultured Clostridia bacterium
CCCCCAAAAACCCACCCCACGACACTCTTTCCCTACACGACGCTCTTCCGATCTTGCATCTGCATTTACAGATATAGATAAAGATACTGGAACAAGTCAATATCAGAAACCTAATCAAGATAATGGCATGGCATGGTATGATAAAATTGGATATGCTTTTGGTATTGGAGAATGGAAAGGTGCTGATTTATATATTGATTTAAATAGTGGAAATACAAAAGCTTTAACTTATCTAGATTGGCAGAAAACAAATTATCCAACATTTAAGTCTGGAACTACAACAGATTTTAGGCAAAAGGCAGATGAATTAAAAAGTTTAATATTCTATGTGGAAGATTATCTTTATACTTCTTCTAATAATGAATATATGTATTGCACAGAAGGCAACAAACATGGTTTATACTTTAAATTTAGCACTATATACAATAATTATACGTGTAATGGTTTAGGGGAAAATTCTAATGGTGTGTATAGCGACACAATATTACCAGTAAGTGGAAGTATGTTTAATGTTACAGGTGTAATGACAGAAAATTCATTTTCTTATTTAAAAAACGAAACAGACAAAAACTGGGAGAAAATCATTTTAGGAGCTGTTGCTGTAGGTGTTACCATTGCAACATTCTTCCTTCCTCCAGGCAATCCTGCGGCAGGAGCAAAAGTACTTTTTGGCGCGGCTAAAGTAGCTTCAAAAGCAGCCAAAGCTTTAAAGGTGTTAAAAACTGTAGGTGTTTGGACATTGAGAATAACTTCTGGTGCATTGGCACTTAGTAGTTTAATGGGTGCGATCACAACTTCTAGCATGATGGCTACTGACACTTATTTTGAAAAACGAGATAGTTCTATGGGATTCGTGTCTATCACTTATGCAAGGCAAGTAAGTTATTCAAATGGCAAAATGAGTGTTCAGTCTGATGCAATGTTAAACAAAAATGGGACAATCTATATTTATTATTCAACTGTTAGACCAAGCGATTACTATAATGGATATTATTATGTGATGGTAAAAGATTCTGAATCGGGATTAACTTGGAGTAAAGAATATGGTGATGAATTTATTGGAGACACTAATAACAATGTAACTATAGTCCCAGATCCAGACAATGGTGGCGAATATTATGAATATTCTGAAAATGGTGCAGAGTATAGAATATATCCTAGATTCCATTACACAAATGGTGTTTATTATATAGTATATCAATCTTGCACAACAGAAATGGTTTTATCTCAAGTCTATTTTACAACTGAAGATAAACAAGAATTTGCAGATTATATTTCACATAATGGTTATTATTATGTAAAAGGTGAGTATAACGGCAATGATTACAATTATCAAAGCAATTTTGATAACTTAATAACAAAGAATGGCGATGTCTATATGGTTAATGGCGAAATTTGGGCAGACGACAAGATGGGCGTTGCTATAACAGCAGAAAAAGATGTGTTGTTTAAGAAAAACTCGTCTTATACAAGTGCCGATGAAGTGAATGGTAATTTGTATGATATAGACTATGACGGCAATAATGTTGTGGTAGGGCAATATGGCTACTACTATATGAAAAATGCTTATTATACTGCATATGGTGTTGGTTATGAAGGTCAGGATTCTGAAAAAGGAACATTCGTATATAAGGGAACCGATGTAAGTAGTGTATCAGGCAACGAGGGTTCAGATTATATTAAACGAACTTATAAATATTCTGATAATGGTGTAGACTATGACGGATATATGTATTATCAGTTAGAAAGTGTTTCCAATGGAAGCGGTGTGGATTATAACAAGTTGAGTAATTATACTGCTAATCCAGCAGAAGGAAATGTTCCTTCACTGGAGATAACGCTACAAGCTAGTGCATTCGCAAATCCATATGCAAACTCTATCAAATATCAAGATAATAATTATTATACTATTACAAATGAAGAAAGAGGAGCTATTTCTCATACTGTCAAATATTATTACTATGAAGGTGGTTATGAATATTTTGCAGTTGATCCTGATAAAACAGCTATTTCTCCAGTTTATGTTAAAGTGGAAAGAAACAGTATAACGCTGGAAAACGGAACAACGTATGATTTATATGGAACAAGTGATAGCGATGCTTTAAGTAATGTTTATGGATTCTACGCTTATAGGAAAGACAGTTCTTCTGGAGAATACGTATCTTATCAAAAGTATGTAGAAAATACAGCGAAGTATGAGAATTGGTATTTAGAAGCTAATGAAAATACGGAGCTGTTTAGAGTAGGTTATAACTATAAAGTTAAAGATAATTATGTTTATACATTAGATTCTAACTATACAATAAAAGACGGGCTAATACATGCAATGTATTTATCTTATGCAACTTCTGGAGAGGAAGAAGATTATAATGTTAATAAGATTTTAATGAATAGCGACTATCAAATTTATACTAGATATAACTTTAATGGAAATGCTTTTGTTGTAGGAGAATGGAGAGATAAGGATGATGGAAATAAACTATATAACTTGTTCAATGCAAACTCAGATCCACAATCACAATCTCCAACACCAAATCCGGGAAAAACAACCTATTTAGTTGAAAGTGTATGCGTTACTCTTGGAGGGGGTTACACATATCAGTTTGCTGGTAATCAATTTAGCGGAACAAAATGTGGAACTATTACTCCATTGTAAAAAAAAGAACTCATTTAATGAGTTCTTTTTTATTTTGTTGTTGATAGTTCGTCGTTTACATAAACTGACGCACCTGTAGAATTGTAGTATGTGATTTTTTCTCTGTTTGCAATAACATTGTCTATATCAACACAAGTGATGCCTGTAGTTGGTGATATATAAATATTATCGCCTATAATTTCAATATTATTTCTATTTACATGGTTTGTTGCAATCATTAATTCTTGATCTGGATAAATCATATTATATCTATTAGAAGAATATACATTTCTAATTTGAACGAACAGGTTAGAATCTGTTATATCAAAATCTAATAAATCAACTAAAACAGACTTTCCAATAGCCTCATTTATTTTTTTGCTAGAGTTTACATTTGAAACTAAAGCATCATAAGCAGTTTTTGTTATTTTTGCCTTAGAAGTTGTTATTGGTTGTTTTTGGTAAGTTAATTCTTGTATAAATAATGGTGCTTGTATATAACGATCTTTATGCAACATGTTTAAGTCATTTAATTCTTTGTCAGTTAAGGAGTAGGTTAATGTATAACAAGTATAGTAAGGATTTCCATTATAAGAGTCATTAACCATAGTTGAAATAATTAATTCTTTTGGATTATTTGCTTTTGAATAGATTGAAGTATTGCATCTTGCAGAATAATCTAAAAAAGCATTAATGTCGTAACCTTCTTGTTTTAAATAGCCATAAGGATGGGCTTCAATTTTTGTAGAGTCAACAGTAATTTCGCCAATCATTAGTTTATATTCATCAGTTAATTTTGTGTAATAACTATCTGTTAAAACGGTTTGGAGGATTTGGCTATATTGTTTTAAATCTTCGTTGTCGCCAGGTTGTTCGGTGGTAGTGCCTGGACCAACATTTGGGTTGTCGGTATTACAAGCAGTCATGGTGCCAATACTGAATGTCATTACACCGCAAAGTATAAGATCAAGTATCTTTTTGACAATTTTGCAGTTGCCATTTATGTGAATATGATCTAACAAAGCCTTGGTGGATTCAGAAATTTTGTAACCAAAAGCTTTAAGTTTTTCAGTTAATTTTGTTATTAAGTTCATAAAAACCTCTCTTTTCTCTTTTTATTATATCATATGAGGCCAGGGTTGTCAATATTAAAGTAGGCAAATTTTTACAAATTTGGTGGGCTATAAATTGAATTTAATTGGCGAAATTTGCCGAATTGTGTTAAAATGTTATCATGAAGTTTATGAATAAGATTTTGGAGATATTGTTCCCTAGTGATTTAAAGTGTATATTTTGTGATGAAGAATTGGACGGAACAACCAGTAATTCAACTTGTGCTAGTTGTTATAAAACTTTGCCATTTATAAAGAGTTTTTGCCCACGCTGTGGCGTTAGCTTGTCTGATAATGAAGAGGGTGTTTGCTTCAATTGTAAGAATACAAATTATAATTTTAATAAAGCTCGTGCAGTGTTTGATTATAGTGGCGACGTGTTGAAAGTTGTTCACAAGTTTAAGTATGCAATGTTAAAGGATTTGTCTAAACCTCTTGCAGGTTTTATGTGTGACACTTTTGTGCTAGCAGACTTAGAAGCAGATGTTGTTTGTTCTGTTCCTCTACATGCTAATAGAATGAAAGAACGTAAGTTTAATCAAAGTGAGTTATTAGCCAAAGTGTTGGCAGATAAATTTAAATTACCTTATGTAGAATTATGTGTTAAAGTAAAAGAAAATTCTAGTCAAACATCTTTAGATTTTAAAAGTAGAAGAGAAAACGTTAAAGATGTTTATGCAGTTAACAAAGATTGTAAGAAATTAATTAAAGGTAAGACCGTTTTAGTTGTTGATGATATTTTTACAACAGGTGCAACTTGTAACGAAATTGCAAGAATACTTAAACTGGCAGGAGCAAAAGATGTTAATGTGTTTACGCTTGCACATACGCCAGCGCCAAACAGAACGCCCAATAGTTAAATTAAGTTGACATGCAAATTAATTATAAACCTTAAAGCGGCTGCTCGGCTAACAACCCCACGGCGAAGCTAGTTCTTGTGGGGACCCCGAGATGTTAAAATTTGCCGGCTAGGGAATAAACCAAAACTCGCCTATTAGTTAAATTAATTTATCATGCAAATTAATCCTAAACTAAAATTGTAAACCTTATTATATAAAGCAATATATATAAATATAAAGTTAAAAAACAAATTTGCCATTATGATATACAAAATAAAAAGTATTGAAAAGTTTTAAAAAACTGCTTGACAAATGTTGTAACTTAACCTATAATATAACCAGTTAAATAAAAATTTCTGCGCCAAAGACAGCAAGTGCGAAAGCGTAATTTGTCATTGGAACTGCACAAAGGCTTGCAAATTTTAAACCTAACGAAATGTTATTTATAATAAAATTGAGAAGGAGAGGGACAAACAAGCCTAGGCTGAATTAATTTACTTTCTAATAAATTTAGCTAAGGTGCGGTTTATGATAATCTTGCCGAGGAGTAAATGTCGAATAATTCTCTTTTTGTCCAGCGCAAAAGGAGATTTTTATTTATAGCATAAAGGAGGATTATGTCAACAAATCTAGACGCTAAAAAAGTTGCGGTTGCAGACATCAAAAAATTGGTTGCTGATGCTAAATCAATAGTTTTGATAGACTATCGCGGAATAACTGTTAGCCAAGATACAGCTCTTCGTAAAACTATGCGTGAAAATAATGTTGTTTACAAAGTTTTAAAGAATACATTATTTAAAAAGGCTCTTGAAGAACTTAACATTTCTGGTTTGGATGAGGCTTTAAACGGCACAACAGCATTCGCTTTTGGACTAGATGATGAAACTGCTGCTCCTAGGGTTATTAAAAATGCTATGAAAGAGTATACAACTCTTCAAGTAAAAGCCGGCGTGCTTGGCACAAAAGCTATTACAGAAGCTGAAGTAAAAACTCTTGCAAACATCCCTGCAAAGGAACAACTTGTTGCTCAATTACTATATGTCCTCAATGCACCGGTTTCTGGCCTTGCTCGTGCATTAAAAGCAATCGCAGAAAAATAAACATTCTGTTTACAAAGGTTATAAGGTTAACCGCCTAAAGGTTCGGTAAAACGCCGTTAAAAGTTATAAAAGGAGATTTAAAATGACTACACAAGAAATCGTAGAAGAAATCAAAACTAAAACCGCCGTTGAACTTAACGAGTTGGTTAAAGCATTAGAAGAAGAATTTGGTGTTAGTGCTGCCGCTGCTGTAGTTGCTGGCCCTGCTGCCGCTGCTGAAGCTGCTCCTGCTGAAGAAAAAACTGAATTTACAGTTGTTCTTAAAGAAGTTGGCGCTAACAAAATTGCTGTTATTAAAGCAGTTCGTGAAGCTACTGGCTTAGGCTTAATGGAAGCTAAAGCTATGGTAGAAGGCGCTCCTGCAAACGTTAAGGAAAATGTTCCAGTTGCAGAAGCTAAAGCATTAGAAGAAGCTTTAAAAGCTGCTGGTGCTACTGTTGAACTTAAATAATTCTTTATGCTAATAAAAAGAACACCCGTTTGGGTGTTTTTTTGTTTTAAGTTAAATTTTTAGTTTCTGCCAATTAGTTCATCTATAGAACCGCCAAGTTTAGTTGCTATAGTATAAATAATGTCTAATCTAGGAGTTTTGCCAGCCTTCCAATGCCTAATTATACTTTCGTTAAAATTATTATTTTGAGCAAATTTATAATGAGAAATATTATTGGCTTTTAAAAGCATTTGATAATTGTTTATAAATTTATCAATTTTAAAATTAAAGTTTTTGTATTTATTAGGATTTCTATTGTCATCTAAACCAAATAAATAGTCCAAAGAACAGTTAAAATATTTGGCAATTTTTAGAACAACATTAATTGTTGGAATTGAGCCTTTGAGATATCTGCTATACTGCATTGCAGATACCCCGCTTGCCTTTTCAAGACTACGTAAAGACAATCCGCTTTCTTGTATTAAATCTTTTAATATTTCTTTAAAATTCTCCATAAATAATAGCCCCTTAATAAATACGACAAAGAAATACATTTTTCTTAAAATTTATTTCTTTATTTTTTATTAAGTTTATAGTAAAATCTGTTACAATATGTTTATGTAACAGTTAGGACTAGTTATAAATATTTGAATAATGGAAGTAATTAATGAATAATAAATTTATAATAGAAATCTTAAAAAATTATATAAAATCACAACTCTTAAATAGGGTTAGGCTAAATAAGAGTTCGCTTGGTGTTTTTTTAGAGGATAATTCTCAGGTGTTGGTTAGGGCAAAGAAAACTTTAAATTCTGCGCAAAGAATAAATAAAATATTAAAGATAAATAGTTGCGATTTGAAAAATAAAAACTATGAAGATAACCGCAAATTTATAAATGAAGATGATGAAACAAATAAAAGGTTTATACGGGGAGAGGATGATTGTAAAGCATATATTTACAACATTTGTGATAAACTGTTTAACGCAAAAAGATGTGGCTCATTATTGTTTTTTGATAATGGTGCAATTTTTAATATAGAAATAGAAAAAAGAGATAAATAAAAAACCTCGCTTTTGCGAGATTATATTATAATTCAAATTCAGCAATAACGGGTAGGTGGTCGCTGTAGGGTTCGTCGGGGATTTTGAGATCGGAAGAGCGTCGTGTAGGGAAAGAGTGTCGTTGGTAGTGTTGGT
>CANDFN010000054.1 GCA_947384015.1 uncultured Clostridia bacterium
TAATACTGCGTCCTTGTCCTTTCCTACAAATATCTCGTCTATGTATTGACTCATCTCAGCCATTATTTTGCCCGAACTATAACTATTATTAGCATAAATAGCAGGGAATTTTGAAATATCATTTTTTAATGTCAAATTTGAATTTCTAGACCAACTATTGTCCGGATTTAATGAATAATAATATTGCCCTATTCTATCTGTAACCAACTGCCAAGTTGAATTAATATAAATTAAATAGAACAAATTGGTTTTTGCACCCAAACTAGAGTCTACAATCAGTGCTTCCTTTAAAGTTAAAGATATTGTCCAACCACTTATTTCATAACCATAATTGTATACAAAGTAATTTTGAGAAGTGTTGGTTATAACGCCTCCGCCTGTATGATAGTTTGCTTTATAATTTACATATCTCCCGTTTATATCATGTCCTTTATAGAAACCGACAGCAGAATTATTTGTTATTTGCGTGTTATAAAAAGGGAATGCATTATAGGCACTAATATCTAATGTTGTGCTAAAATAATCTGAAGAAATATGTGTTCTATCTCCTCTAGAGAACACTCCCATCAACAATCTTCCATTAAAAGACCCAGAGGTTGTTGAGTAGTTTAATATATTTTCACTTTCGCCGACCTGTCCGCTTGACCACAAACTTCCGTCGCCGTCGTTAACCACAGTTAATGTGTATTTCTTTGCAGAATTAGCCATAACAGTATATGTGCTAAATTTATTGTTGGAACCCTCATCAACACTTTCCCAACTGCCAGGCAACATTCCTGTAACCAAAACAACTTCACAGCCTGTGGCGTTTATATATTTTGCAGAATAGACAAAATTCCAATTTCCTTTCCTGTTGGTTTTTGCAGGGTTTGGTTTTAAGGTTAAAACATTATCATTTAGATTAAATTCATAAACTAGGTTGCTATTACCAACAACTGTTCCATCTTTAAGAAGGATTGCCCACATCCTATCTTTTCTGGCTTCATTTAAAGTTTCATTAATAGACCCGTCATTTTCAGCCTCTTCTGGTTGATAATATTTAAAACTCGGAGTCCCTTCAATGTTAAATGAAATTGTTACTCTAGAATGCCCATCTTCTTCTAAGCCTGAATTATTAACATGTTTAAATGCTGTATTTGTGGCATCTGATTGACTATCGTCAGCATTTGTGTCCCAAAGATTTATGTTATAAATAATAGGCTTAAACATAGCTGTTATTTGATATTCCTCAGACTGTAAATCTAGGCTTAAAAAATTTTCACCCATAACTGATATAAAATCTGAAGCATTTATTTCTCTGTTCCTTGAGTTTGCCACCCATTCATACCCGTTATCTGTCGCGACATAATAATATCCTATTCCGTCATCTATTTTGTAAACCGTCCAGCCGGTAAATTCGTAAGCGTCATACTGCGTTCCATAAATATATGATTTACTAGAAGAATTAACCTTTTCACCCGCAATCATACTTAAAACAATCTGTTGATTATCTAAAAATTTAAAATAAAAAGTTTTAATATTTGCTGTATCTCTATCATAGTATTGAGGACCAGCCAAATCAACATTAGAAATTTGTTTTGTGTTGTTAGATTTTACATAGTTTTCAACTTCGCCATCTAATCTTCCACCCTTGTCTGCACCTAACTTTAAGTCTACCGTATCAAATTGGAAAAGCAGATAATATGTTTGTTCAGCCGGATAAAGATCTGTGTGCGTATTATTGTAATAATATTCGTTAATAGCCTTAGAATTTCCATTTACTGGATATTCATTATTAGTTGTTCCATAACGAATACCATATAAAGAATAACCCTTGTTTAATTCTATTTTAAGGTATCTAGCATACCTATCAGGCCCACTTGAAGATTGAGATATATAAAGGTTATAAGTGTTTGCGTTTGTGCTATCTTTAGTTATAAATATATAACTCGTATTTCCCGCAAATAAACTATAGTCAAAAATACTATAAACAGCATCCCCTTCTATTAGCTCTTCCTTGAAAATATTGCTATTACGTAAAGTTATTTTAGTAATACTTGATATTGCGTTACTTAAATCTGCGTTTGCTTCTATATAAGAAGAGCCGCTTTTTAAATATCTTGTTTGTGTATTTATATTTACTTGATATTCTGTGCCAGAATTATTTACATAGATCTTATAAGTCTTATCTGAATTATTAGTTACTTTACTTGAATAAACAAAAGCACTCTTACCAACAGTAAATTTTTTACTATTATCATCAATTTCGTAATTTATGGACTTTCTATTATTAAAATAAAAACTATATTCATAATAATTGGAATCATTAATGTGTGCATCGCTTAAACTTACATTAGTATCAACTTCACAATAACCAAAATTGTAAACTTTTCTATCCCCTTCCATTCTAGAGTCAAGATAAGAACCGTCTTCAGAAAATACATAGTTATCATCGTCTTCATAAACATAAAAATCTATTTGGTATGCGAACGCACTTGGTATTGGATAACCATATATATTGAACTTCATTTCACTATATTGCCAATATAATAGATTTGAATAAGCATAATAAGTATAGAAATATTCACCAGAAGTTGCACCATAATCCACAGCCGAAATTTGGCCACGTTCAACACCTGAACTTCCCGCTTTCCTATAATTTAATGATGGACTATAATAGCAGTTGCTTTCCGAATTATGATATTGTGTCATATTATCAACTACAGGCTGAAAATATTCATACTCTACAGAATCGTCTCTTGAAAAATCTTTATATGCTTTACTATTTGAATCGCTTGTTAAAATTGAAAAGTTGTCCATAACTTGTCCATTATAATTGTTAATATTTGAAGTAGTTATACCAGCCGCATAACTTCCACCTTCAACTTTAACATCGCCAAATTTGTTGTTATTATCACCTGTATCTGTAGTTTTCCCTAAATAGGAATATACTTCTCCTATAAAATAACTATAACGAATATACCCACGATTTTGACCCGCAATTCCACCAGCCAAAGCCATTACAACTTTTGTGCTTTCATCTTTTGACCAAGTAGCTAAAAACCCATAGCATTCTACCCAACCTGTTATCCCAGCGCCAATATTTGTTGAAGGTATATATCCATTTTGTTTTTTATAATTACTATCGTTGCATTTTACCTCAACATTCTCTATTGTGCCATAGTTTAAGCCACAAACTCCACCACTCATGCAATATAAATAGCCTATACATCCGCTAAATTGAGTTCCTGTTCCATTATGGTATTCATTAAAATAAAAAGAAATATTAACACATACATCTTCAATTATAACATTAGAAATACTCCCATAATTAACTCCACAAATTGCACCAGCATACATTTGTGTATCGCCTATATCTGGATTATTTGTTGTATTCCACATCGTGGTATCTGTTCCTGAATTAGCATTTCCAAATATAATTATTTGTTTAAGTTTTAAATTTACAACCTGAGCCGAAGAATTTATTTTTGAAAACAAACCAAAATATCTAGAATAAGCACCTTCTTTAGAGTGAGAAACTACGTTTCCTTTTTCTCTAACCCCAAAACTTTTTGTATTATAACCTTCACCATATTTAACTAGCCTTTGGCCCCAACCTGTGTCGTGCTGATAATACACCCAATTATTTACTCCATAATAAGTTGTATAATCTGTAGTTCCATTTTCAAGATCTTGGTAATTATTACTACCTTTTTCACGATTAATTCTCAAACCTGTTATTGTATGTCCATTGCCATCAAATATGCCAGAAAAACCAGATGTTCCGCCAAGAGGTTTCCATGGGTTAATGTTGCTAATGTCTAAATCAGCCATCAATTTATAACTACCAGACAAGTTGTTATCCACATTTTTTAAATCGTCTACATTATTAATATAAATCCAATTCTCATCCGCATTTAAGGTTTCTTTTTTAGGCATACTGATACTAGAAATAATAGAAATAGCAGACAAAAACACAGCAATGAATATTGCCAAAAAACTTAATACTTTTAGCTTTGAGTGTTTTAACATTTATTTACCCCACTGTTTATTGCATGCCTATTTGTTAGAAGTTTTTAGATACTAAAATTATGTTACAACTATTTTATAACAATATTTTACCACATTCGCCTTGTTTTTACAAACTTATTTTAACTATTTGCTAGATTTTATATAATAAATTATATAAAGCACGCCTTGTAGGTTGATTTGCCACCCAACATTTTGAAAGCGTTTGTCTTTACATAAGATAATATTTTTAAATTATATTTAATAAATAATTTACTGTTTTTTGTTAAATTTTGCGTAAATTTTGGCTATATTTAACGTTTTTGTAGAATAATTTATACCTTTTGTGGGTTGACGCGATTTTTGTCGAAATTAGTTTACTTTATAAAAAATATATGATACTATAAATAAAACTAGGAGGGCAAAATTGATTTTAGACCAATTACAAAATTTATCTATATTTGAAATACGTGCAATTGCCCGCAATGCAGGCATAATACCAGGCACTAGACGCAAACAAGAAATTATTGATGATATTATTGCTGTAAAGGAGGGTAAAATAACTCCAACCACAGAAAAAAAACATGGCAGACCACCAAAAACCTTTGCCATGACAAACTTTCTCACACATTCCCCATCTTCTGAAATTTTTCCAGAACAAGGAAATATTGTCTTTAACAATGATACTACAATAAATTTTAAATATGGAGATGTGTTAGAAGTTACCGGCACATTGCAAATAAAAGACAACAAAACTGCACAACTTTGGGAAAGAGAAAATTTCCATTTCAATCGTTATAATGTTCCTATGCAATTAGTGATAGACTACAATTTGAAACAAGGAGATAAATTGTTTGTATGTGCAAGCGCCTCTTCTCAAGGTTCGGTTGTTAAAGCAATTTATAGAATTAATGACTTAAAGATAAACGAACAACCAGCTGTTAAAAATTACAACGAAGTTACTCACACCCACCCTACAAAAAATATTACAAACAATTTAAACCTAAATTTAAAATTTGGTGAAACATATTTTGTTAACGGAGAAAATAATAATCAAACAACAACAGCTTTAGCTAATTTGTTAAACGCTTGTAATGCTGATTATAAAATATATATTAATTGCACTGTTGCAGAAAAAAACAAGCTGCTATTAACAGAATTGGGTAATGACGTAGAACAATTTGTTTCTAGCATGGCAGACGGAACAAACATTGCAAAAGAAATTGTAATTCTTGCAATAGAACGTGCAAAACGTATTTTTGAAACAGGAAAAAATTGTCTTGTAGTAGTTGACGACCTTCCAAGCATAATTGGGCTAGCCCCAGAAGATAATTTACTTGCAAGAAAACTAATTGACCTTACCAAAAACAGTGAAGATGGTTCTATTTCTGTTGTGGCAGCAGTTAACGACAATAAGTATTGCCTACCATTCTTAAAACTTGCAGATGCAAGATTTAATATAATAGATGGTCAAATTAAATAAATTTTATTTTATTAAAAAAAGCCGAAGAGTTCGGCTTTTTTTATGCGGTTATTCCTAAAGAGATCATAATTGCAACATCAACTTTATGCATAGTTAAGTTGTCTACTTTGCTTATTTGTTCTTTTAATCTACGTTTATCTAATGTGCGAAGTTGCTCTAATAACACCACGCTATCTTTTGGTAAATTATATTTATCTTTATTAAGTTCTATATGTGTTGGAAGTTTTGCTTTATTTAACTGGCTTGTTATTGCTGCAATAATTATAGTTGGGCTATATTTATTGCCAACATCATTTTGCACAACCAAAACTGGGCGAACTCCGCCCTGTTCGCTGCCCACAACTGGGCTTAAGTCTGCATAAAAGATATCGCCACGATTAACTTCCATAATCTCCTTTAATAAAAGTTTCGGTTATTTCTAAGTCTTCTACCTTATCAAAATCTAGCATTAAGGCGTCTATTACACTTAGGTATTCATTATCAGTATATGCACTAATTTTGAACTTTGGCATTTTAGGCAATTTTATACTTTTTAAGTTTTCCAAATATTCAATATAGGCTATTGCTAGTTCGTTCATATAATCTCCTTAAATGTTTAATTTTAAACCTTGGTTAACAATCTTTTTAATTTTTCGTAAAATTCATTTTGCATCTTTTTAAAATCGGCAAGCAAGGTTTTTACTTCTTCACTTCTTGGTGGTAAATCCTTTTCCGCCTTTATTGTGTCAACAATACCCATAACAGTGCCATTTATCATCATCTCTACAATATGTCGCGGGGTTTTATCCATCCATAAAGCAACATAAATCATTGCCGTTTGTTTTATCTTTTTAAATTTTCCATTTTCTTTAACCTCTTTATCTCTGCCTAAGGCAATAATGTCGCACCTATCCGCAATTTTTTGATAAGCATCAAACTGTGCTTTTAATATTTTTTTTAAATCCTCGTCGTTTAATTTTTTTAAAACTTTATCTATACTCAGCATACCCACAGTAGCATCCTGAAACATTCTGTTAAGAAGTTGCAATTCTTTATTCATATTTTCCTCCAAATGTAGTTTTTGCTAAATGAAAACAAATATACAAAAAAATCCGCATAAGAATATGCGAATTTTTCAACTTTTATTTTAAAGTTTTAAATACTTCTGTTAATGTGTTTAATAACAAATTAAGTTTATTTATATATGCACTTTCGTTTGTTATTTTACTATTAATTTCTATTTGAATTGTCCAAATACCAAATTCCTTTGCAAAATACGATGATATGGTTGAAGATTGCGCCATAAATGGTTGGTCTACAAAAACCTTAAAACCAGCCGACTTTAAACTTTGCTCTAGTTTGTAAAAAAGTTCTTCGTTGGCTTTTATATTTTCACCTAAGTGAATACCAAGGTTTATATCACACTCTCTATGCTTTGCTAAACCATGAATATCTAATAAATATTTTATACCTTTAACTGAGATTATATATTTCATTTTTTCTCTATATGGTGATTGCTGGTCAAAATTTGGGTCATCGCCTAAATTGGATGTGCGCACTATATAATTTGCATTTAGTCTATTTGATAAAATTAATGTTGTTGCAACTGTGCCAGGTTCGGCATATTTTGGTTTACCCAATCTAACCTGACTGACAGCATGCGGTGCGGAGATTAATATTTCGGAACTGCCAAGTTGGTAATAAAAAGGTTCTTCTTGATGCTCCGCCAAGAATTTTTTACGCATTTTTACATAGTTTTTAAAAGAAACTTTTTCTTCCATACTAC
>CANDFN010000055.1 GCA_947384015.1 uncultured Clostridia bacterium
CTTTCCCTCCACGACGCTCTTCCGATCTGGCATTGTAAATTGTGCGCACAGTAGTTTTTGTTGGACTGCCTGAAGATTGGAAACCTGCAAAATCATGTTTACCTTTAAGCAGGTTAACAAACTTTTTCATGGCTTTAAAATTTAATTCTGGGCTAATGCGTAAGGCGTCACTATAAAGAGGCAACTCTTGATTAGATATATACATTTTATAGATATAAGTTTTTTTCTTGGCGCTTGTGCAAGCGTGTATTGTGGTTGGTGCAATAGAAACAATCTTAATATCATCTGGCAATAGTCCGTTTAGTGAGCGTAGCAACTTGGCTTGATTAATAGGTTGGTCTATATCAAAATGCACGGGTTGACAGTAGGCTGAAACACCAGTGTCAGTTCTTCCGCTGGCAATAGTAGAAACCTCTTTTTTGGTGGCGGTAAAAAGAGCCTTGTTTAATTCCCCTTGAATGGTTTTGCTGTTTTTTTGTTTTTCAAACCCACAATAATTTCTGCCGTTATATTGAACAATCATTAAATATCTCATAATGATAGTATAACATAAAAAATTAATTTTGTTGCTATTATTTAATTGTTATTTAGGTAATTTGCCAAACATTAATTTATAAAGCTGGGTGGTTTTTTCTAAATCTTTGTAAGGAATAAACACATTGAAATTACGGCTTGTTTTCATAACTGGGTCAATTCCAACTCCTAACATCGCAACAGGAATATTTTTTTCTTTTAAATTGCCTTCAAACATTTGTGCATTGAGGGGGTTCATAGTTAAAAAATAGCAAAAGTCATCATCTTTAACTTCTCTTAACTTCTTTTTGCCACAATTGCTGCAAATTGTATCTTGCATTAAATAATTACATCTTTCACAAAAATACATAAATACCTCTTTTTTCAATATTTTTTGTTAATATAAATTTTAATAATTATATCATATAGCTATCATTTTTGCAAACCATAAACAAAAATAAAAAATTGTGTTTATACTTTAATTTTTAATTAACAAATCGTTTGCAGAATTTTAAATATTGATGTAGAATATAAAAAACAAAGGAGTGTTATGCGTAAAGTAACAATTGATGGCAACGCGGCAGCTGCCAATATAGCTTATATGTTTAATGAAGTGGCTATGATTTATCCAATCACGCCCAGTAGCCCTATGGCTGAAAACTGTGACCAATATCTTTTTGACGGCAAAAAGAACATCTTTGGCAATCAATTATTAATCCGTCAAATGCAAAGCGAAGCAGGGGTAGCAGGTGCTTTGCATGGCAGTTTAACAGCAGGCTCACTTACAACAACCTTTACTTCTAGCCAAGGTTTGTTGCTTATGATACCAAATATGTATAAAATTGCAGGCGAGGGTTTGCCTACTGTGTTTTATGTGGCAGCACGCTCACTAGCAACTCATGCTTTAAATATCTTTTGCGATTATGGCGATGTTTACGCTTGTTTAAAAACAGGGTTTAACATTATAAATTGTTCGTCTGTGCAAGAGGTAAACGATATTGCTATTGCAGCACAACTTGCAAGTTTAAAGTCTTCCACACCATTCATTTGCTTCTTTGACGGATTTAGAACAAGTCATGAACTTAATACAATTTATCAAACCGATTTAGATGATATTCTAAAGGTTGTAAATTTTGATGACATAAATCTTTTTAAACAACGTGCAATGAATAATCATATGCCTTTTTCTGGCGGGACAAATCAAAACCCTGATGTGTTTATGCAAAATAGGTTGTTAGCTTTAGACAATTATAAGCATGTATTAGATGATGTTAAATTTGCACTAAACAAACAAAAAGAAATTACAGGCAGAAGTTATGATACAGTAGAGTATTATGGCAACCCTAATGCAAAAGATGTTGTTGTTGCAATGGGCAGCAGCACCGATGTTTTGCGTTTGGCAGAAGAACAATACAAGGGTAAGGTTGGTATAATAAAGGTTAGGTTATTAAAGCCTTTTGATGAAAAGACATTTATTAAAAAATTACCTAAAGGTGTTAAAAATATAACAATATTAGAACGCAATTTAGATGTTAATGGAGTAGATACTTTATCTTCTTTTGTTATGTCTGCACTCCAAAAACATGGTATGACTGTTAATTGCTACACAGGAACTTATGGTTTAGGCGGTAAAGAGTTCACTCCAGATATGGCTATGGCTGTGTTTGATAATATGACAGGTAGAAAGAAAGATAACTTTAGTGTTGGTGTGTATGATGATGTTAGCCAAACAAGTTTGGAAGTAAAGTCTAATTACAAAGACAAAATTTCAGACTTTAGCATGAGACTTTATGGTTTGGGTAGTGATGGTAGTGTAAGTTCAGTAAAAAACACTATTAAAATTTTAGGTGAAGAAACCACTAGCTATATGCAAGGTTATTTTGATTATGATTCTAAAAAATCGGGCAGTTTAACTATTTCGCATATGCGTAGCAGTTTTTTACCAATTAATGCGCCATTTAATCCAAGAGCGGTTGATTTAGTGGTTTGTAATAACATTGCGTATTTAGAAAAGTATAATATCACTGATTGTGCAAAACAAAATGGAACACTTTTAATCAATTCGCATTATGATGAAGAAACTTTAAACAGAAAGATGACTGACGAAATTAAGGCGGACATCTTAAATAAAAAGTTGACGGTTTATAGTATTGACGCAAACAAAATAGCGCTAGATAACGGGCTTGGTGGCAAAATTAATACTATTATGCAAACCGCATTATTTAAAATAACAAACATTATTCCTTTTGATGTTGCAGAGGCAAACATTCGTAAAACAATAGAAAAAACTTATATGAAAAAGGGTCAAAAGATTGTAGACGCCAATCTTTCTGCAATTTCCAACATCGCAGATAAAATTGTTAAAATAGACACTTCTAAATTAAAAATTAAAGAAGCTTTAACATGTAGGGTCCGTCAGGACGATTATTATGAAGAGATTATTGTTCCAACTTCTAATCAAGAGGGGGATGAAATTCCAGTAAGCAAATTTGCAATGGATGGTCGTATGCCAACCGATACCTCAAAATTTGAAAAGCGTGCTCTGGCAACCGAAATGCCAAATTGGATTAGTGAAAAATGTATTCAATGTGGACGTTGCACATTAATGTGTCCGCATGCAGCAATTCGCCCAGTAATATTTGATGAAAAAACAAAAGTTCCAAAAACTTTTACAAGCAAAAAGGCTTATATTTGCGACGGAAATTATCGTATGCAGGTAGATACTCTAGATTGCACTGGTTGTGGAGTTTGTAGCGAGGTGTGTCCAGTTAAAGCACTTATTATGACAGAAAGCGAAAAAATAAGAGATACAGAAGTTGCAAATATGCAATTTTCCTTAACTCTTCCAAACAAAACTCCATTCACACCTAACACGGTAAAAGGCGTGCAATTTAAAAAACCATATTTTGAGTTTAGTGGTGCGTGCGCTGGTTGTGGAGAAACCCCATACATAAAACTTGCAACTCAGTTGTTTGGGGACAGAATGTTAATAGCAAATGCAACAGGTTGTTCTTCAATTTATGGCGGAACTTTCCCAACTTGCCCATACAGTAAGGACAAGGACGGGTTCGGCCCAAGTTGGGTAAACTCTTTGTTTGAAGATAATGCAGAGTTCGGCTATGGCATTGCTGTGGCAAGACGTGAACAACGCAAGAACTTTATTGCGAAATTAAAAGAACTAAAGTTTAGCAATAAGGTGGCAGAAATGCTAGCACCTTTTATTGAACAACCAGAAAACCACGATTACAACAAACAACTTATAATAAATCTAAAACATTATCGTCGTGGTCATATGATTAAAGGCGATGATAGATATGTATTTGACAACCTTTCTTTAATTACAAGCCCAAGTGTTTGGATTTTTGGTGGCGATGGTTGGGCATATGATATTGGCTTTGGTGGATTAGATCATATTGTTGCTAGTGGAGAAAATGTAAACATCCTAGTTTTAGATACAGAAGTATATTCTAATACTGGTGGACAAACAAGTAAGGCAACGCCAAGAGGGGCAACTGCCAAATTTAATATGACTGGTAAAACCACAAAGAAGAAAGATTTGGCTAGCATGCTTATGACCTATAAAGATGTTTATGTTGCAACTGTTGCTATGGGGGCAAACCCAGACCAATGCGTAAATGCATTTGTAGAAGCAGAAAAATATAACGGACCAAGCGTAATTATCGCGTATGCACCTTGTATTAACCATGGCTATACAATGAGATATAGTCAACAACATTCATTTAACTCAGTTCGTAGCGGTTATAACACTTTGTTTAGGTATAACCCTAATGCTAAAGAGCAAATGAAACTAGATAGTTACGATCCAACAATGAATTATCGCGATTACGTAGAAACAGAAAATCGTTTTGCCATACTAGATAAAGTAAACAAGGCAAATAAAAATGCTCTTTTAAATTTAAGCGAAAAGGATGCTGAAAATAGAAGAGCAGCCTACTTAAATCAACAAAAATTAATTAAAGAAAAAGAGCAAAATAAAAAAGAAAATAAAGCAGTAAAAACAGAAAAGGTTGCAAAAACAACAACAAAAGTAACAAAAAAACCACTAAAAGTGGTTAAAACCGCAACAACTTCTACATCAACTGCAAAAAAATCTACTAAATAATAAATTCAATTAGCCCGAACAAACGGGCTTTTTGTTTATGTAAAAATAATATGAGAATAGAAAATGTTTTGTAAAATTTTTTGTTTATGCTATAATATAGGCAGGAGATTATTATGAACGCAAAAGCTTTATTTATATTAGAACACAAAATAGATGTAGGCACAAAATTTATACCAGAGGTAGACTATTTTAAAAAGTGTCAGGCTCTTGTAAAAGAAAATGCAAAATTAAAATTTATGATAGCTTCACAGCAAGGAGATCCTAAAGCAAAATTAACTAAACCTACTTTAAAGAAAAAGGAAGGAGAGGATTATTTCGCAAAATATCTTAAGCTGGTAGAAAGATATAGAAAACTAAGCCAAGATTTAGAATATGAAAATATGCAAAAAGAAATAGATGCAATGAGTGAAGGCATTTACCCAAATGATGACTAACAAAAAGCAAAACTATTTATAATATAACAATTTAAAAGGAAAATTATGGAAATACAACAACAATTAGCATTAGAATTTAACTTGCGTGAAGTTTACGCTAGTAACATTATTAACTTAATAGACGAAGGTAACACAATACCTTTTATTGCTCGTTATCGTAAGGAGATGCACGGTGCGTGTGATGACCAAGTGTTAAGAGATTTTGCAGACCGTTTAAACTATTTACGTAACCTTAATAAAGAAAAAGAAAAGGTGGAAAAGGTTATTCGTGAGCAAGAAAAGTGGACAGATGAAATTGCCAAAGCGTTAGAGGACGCACTAACCTTAACCGAGGTTGAAGATATTTACCGCCCTTATAAACCAAAACGTAAAACAAGGGCAACAATGGCAATAGCAAAAGGCTTAGAGCCACTTGCAGATATTATTTTAGCACAAGATTTAACTGCCCCTGTAGAAGAACTTGCAAAAGACTATATTAGTGAAGAAAAAGGCGTTAAAACAGTAGAAGAAGCCATTGCTGGTGCAAAAGATATTATTGCAGAGCGCATTAGTGATGATGCTAACCTACGTAAAACATTACGTGAAATTATAGAAAAGAAAGCGCAAATTAAGTCGTCTTGGGTGGAAGAGGAAGATGAAAAGAAAACTTATGAAAATTACAAAGACTTTACTGGCGAAGTAAAGAACATCCCAAGTCACCGTGTGCTTGCACTTAATCGTGGCGAAAAAGAAAAGTGTTTAAAAGTTGATGTTGATGTAAACCTAAAGTTTACAATAACCGAAATAGAAAAAGCATATAAAAAAGATTGTGAATACACTAATCAAATTATGGATGACACTATTGCAGACTGTTACGATAGGCTATTGTTCCCTTCATTAGAGCGTGAATGTAGAAACATGCTTACCGACAAGGCAAACGAACAGGCAATTAAAATGTTTGAAGTTAACTTAAAACCATTGCTTCTTCAAGCACCATTAAAAAATAATGTTATTATGGGTTATGACCCAGGTTATTATAATGGCTGTAAAATTGCGGTTATTGACGCAAAAGGGGATGTTTTAGACACGGCGGTTGTTCATCCAACACCACCACAAAACAAAGTGGAAGAAGCAAAGAAAAAGCTTACAGAAATGATTGTTAAAAACAAGGTGGATATTATTGCAATTGGTAATGGCACAGCAAGTAAAGAAAGCGAAATTTTGGTGGCAGATTTAATTAAAGCTTGTCCTCGTAAAGTTAGTTATGCTATGGTAAATGAAGCGGGTGCTTCTGTTTACAGTGCTTCTAAACTTGCAGCAAAAGAGTTCCCAGACTATGATGTAAATTTGCGTAGTGCTGTGTCTATTGCAAGAAGGCTTCAAGACCCACTTGCAGAACTTATTAAAATAGATGTTAAATCTATTGGCGTTGGTCAGTATCAACATGATATGCCACAAAACCGTTTAACAGAAGTGCTTACTAACACTGTTGAAGATTGCGTTAACAGCGTGGGTGTAGATTTAAACACGGCAAGTGTAAGTTTGCTTAGTTATGTGTCTGGTATTTCTGGCAGTTTGGCAGAAAATATTGTAGACTACAGAAGCCAAGTAAAACACATCTCTAACCGTGAAGAACTTTTACAAGTAAAGAAGATGGGACCAAAAGCCTATGAACAATGTGCAGGTTTCTTACGCATTACAGACGGTAACAATATTTTAGACAATACCGCAGTGCATCCAGAAAGTTATGATGCGGTAAATAAACTTTTAAAATTGTTTAATCTTACAGATGCTCAAATTAAAGCCGGAGAATTAACAATGCTTCCTAGCCTTATTAATCAAAAGGGTGAAGTTAATGTGGCTGATGCTATTGGTGTGGAGATCGGAAGAGCACACGTCTGAACTCCAGTCACCATAATACATC
>CANDFN010000056.1 GCA_947384015.1 uncultured Clostridia bacterium
ACAAAATAAACAACTAAAACAAGATTTTGATATAATGGATGCATTTTTAAGATATGAAGGAAACGTAGTTCAAGATATAGATTTAAATTTACATCAAGATGTAACTTTTGCAAGTGGAAAATTTGTTGAATTTAAACAACATACACAGTCTAGTAGCGGTAGTTGTAAAATTCAATTTGTTTCAAATTCTGCTAGCGAAGACTTAGAATTGTTAATTGTTAAAGCTATTATTACAGCAAAAAAATCTATAACTCTTCAATTGGATGAATTTATTCCAACAGAAAGTATAATGTCTCTTTTACGTTTTGCTATTAATTCTAACATAGATGTAAAATTAATGATTCCTTTAAAGAAAAGCAAGTTTAGCACTTATTATGCAACGCGTGCATATGCTAAGGAATTAGCTTTATTTGGTGCAAATGTTTACCTATTTGACGGCTTTATTAGGTTTAATAGTATTGTTATAGATGGGCAATTTGTTTTGGTTGGATCTTTCAATGTAAATAGAGAACATCTCAACACCTCATTACAAAATATTGCTGTTATAGAAGATAAGTCTGTTGTAGGAGCATTTGTAAATTTGTTTGAACAAGGCGTTGATAATAGTTACCGCATTAATGATGCACGATATATGTTGTTAAAAGAAAAATTCTTTAAAAACTTCGTATAATAGGGGTGATATATGATTTTTGGTGTAGCTGGTGTGCCAACAAATTATAAAGGTAAATTCTCTAATCTTTTTGATTGGCTGTTAAATATGGGCTTAAATGCTTTTGAGATACAATGCACATATGGCTTTAAAGTTAGTGATGATAGACGCGCCATAATAAAAAAATACAATAATGGACAAATTCATTTTAGTATGCATGGCCCATATTTTGTTAATTTAGGAAGTTTAAATAAGGCTGTTGTTGGTAGAAGTATAGCAACATTAAAGGATGGCATAAATTTAGCAAAAGAGTTAGGTGTAACTAGAATAATTTTTCATCCGGGTGGTGGACATGAAAATACTGTAGAAGGTAGAATTAGGGCAATAAATCAACTTGTTGATGCAATTAACAATATTACAAATGAAATAGATATGGGAGAAGTAAAATTATACCCAGAAATTGGCGGCAAAACGGCTAGTCTTGGAAGTTTGGACGAAATTATAGATATCTGCAAACGTTGTAAATATTGTTATCCTTGCATTGATATTGCTCATTTACATGCTCGTGAAGTTGGCTCAATTAATACAAAACAAGACTTGTTAGATAGATTAAATAAAATTAAACAACAAATACCAGATAAATTTAAAGATATACATTTTCATGCTTATACAATTAACTATGGAGAGAAAGGCGAAATAAAGCATATTACTCATGGTTATGCAATGCCTGATGGTAGCGAAGCAAAACCAAATTTAAGGGACTTTATTGAGGTTTTGAAAGAAATGAACATCTTTCCATGGGTTATTAGTGAAGCGTTAGATAGCCAAGAAATTGGTGCAAAGTATATGCGAGATTTGTATGCTGTAGACCAATGATAAATGTGTGTTTATTGTGTGTTTAAATAATAATATACACAATATATGGTTTATAATATTTATGCAAAAGTTAGAATTTAAAGCGAATGAAAGAATAGAGCTAATTAAGGCGGTAATTGATAAACTGCCTTTTCTTTCTAGGTATGATGTGGAAAAACTTTTGGCAAATAAAGATGTTAAAGTTAATAATGCAAGAATAAAAGATAATATAAAACTTAACCAGGACGATTTAGTAATAGTATATTATAATCCAAAAGAACAAGAGGAATGGTATTCTGATGTATATTTAGATACCAATATCTTAATAGTAAATAAGAGGGCTGGGATTGAGGTCGTAAGTGAAACTGAGCGCGATTTAGTAGGTGTTGTAAAACAAAAACATCCTAATATTATTCCTGTTCACAGGCTAGATAGGAATACCGAGGGGTTGGTTATTTTTGCTTTAAACAATTATGCAGAAAAAGAATTGCTGGAAGCTTTTAAAGTTAGAAACACTATAACAAAAAAGTATGCACTTTTGGTTCATGGTAAAGTTGATATTAATAAGCTAAAACGCACAGTGTACCTTAAAAAGGTGGACCATTTATCCAAAGTATGGATTAGCGAAGTTAAAACAAGTGGATATGATCCAATTATAACAGAATTTGAATTAGTAGAATATAGAGGAGATTTTTCTTTATTAGAAGCTAAATTAATAACTGGCAAAACTCACCAGATACGCGCTCATATTTCATACTTTGGTTATCCAATTGTGGGTGACAAAAAATATGGTAAAGATAAGGAAAAACAACTGCACCTAACAGCTTACAATTTATCTTTTAGTTTTAAAAAGGGTAGTTTATTAAATTATTTAAACAGTAAAAATTTTGAAATTATTCCATCTTGGTTATAGGTTATTTAAACATAATATTTACGATTAACTTAATTGGATATATTTTTAGATTTTTTATAATTAGAACGAAAATGAATAATTTTATTTGCAAAGTTATAATAAAAAACACTTGATTAATCAAGTGTTTTTTATCTTGAATCTTAATATTAAGTAAATATAATTTAATAATTAAAAATTTACCAATCGCTGTGCCAAGCGCCGCCTGAATGTTCTATGGTTGTTGATTCTTCATTAGAAGGAACACTTTTTGTGGAATCGGCTGATTCAAGATTTTTCTTTTTACGTTTTAACTTCTCTGCAATTAGTTTAAAGAAATTTTTCTTTTTAGTTGATTGTTCGGTCCCTTTTTGTGTTTTTGATTCTTCTTGTGTTATGTCTTTTGTAAATTTGGCTTTATAGCTTTCTAAGATCCTAATGTTTTCTCTTAATTGTTTTATAGCGTCTTCGTGAGGTTTGTATCTTTCATTAATATCATAATCCACTTCGTCACCATATTCGGTGTCTTCATAATGTTCATAACCAATAGAACTGATAGCGCTTTGATGTCTTTTAATACTTTCTTCATAAAGGGCTATGTCTACATCAATTTGTTTTAAAACAGTTTCTGGTATATATTTTGAATAACTTTTTTTATAGAAGCCATATTCAGGAACAATCCTCTCAGTAGCTTCAATTATTGCAAGCTCTAATTTATGAACACGGTCAGCATATGTGTTTAAGTCTGTTGCAAATTTATATTCTATAATACTTTCAAATACACAATCTCTTTTATATAAAAGTTGCATAGCCGAATTAAATACATCTTTTGTTTCATTTTTCATTTTTTCAATTTCATCATGAGTAAAAGGATCTGCTGAAGCAAGGTCTTTTATATAGGCATAATGATAAAAATCGTCAATAAACTTTCCGCTATCCTCATTAATATATGTCCTAGCATGATTACTTGGTTGGATATTATATTGTTTTAATTGTTCAGGAGTTAGAGCGTCTAATTCTTTTGCGCATTCAATAAGCCTTAACAATTCTTGTCTTAACTCATATAATTGTTTATTTGAAAATGTCATATAATCACCTTTTTATTATTATAACACAAAATCAAAAACATTGCAAGAGGTTTAATCATTCATTCAATACTTGACGATTAATATAGATTAATGATATAATAAGTTTGTTAATTATATTTATATTTGTTTTTATAGAAATAGGGGATACTTTAAGTTTAGTGAAAAATTTTAAAAAAAGTGCTAAATTTTTATTGACAATTGTTTTAAGATATTGTAATATAAATAAGTAACCTGAATTGTCGGGGTGTAGCGCAGTTGGTAGCGCACGTGATTTGGGATCATGGGGCCGGGGGTTCGAGTCCCTTCACCCCGACCATACGGGCCTTTAGCTCAGTTGGTTAGAGCAACCGGCTCATAACCGGTCGGTCCGCGGTTCAAGTCCGTGAAGGCCCACCATGCCGTATGGCAAATTAATATACTTGGCCTGCTAGCTCAGTTGGTTAGAGCGCCAGCCTGTCACGCTGGAGGTCACGAGTTCAAGTCTCGTGCAGGTCGCCACTCGCCTCGATAGCTCAGTCGGTAGAGCAAAGGACTGAAAATCCTTGTGTCACTGGTTCGATTCCGGTTCGAGGCACCAATAAATCATGGAGGATTTATATTGGAAATAAAAACTGGCATTTATAAACATTTCAAAGGAAAGAAAAGTTTGGTTATTGGTGTTGCAGAACATTCTGATGGAAGTTCATATCTAGTGATTTATAAAGGTCTTGAAGATAATAAATTTCATGCTAGACCATATGAATCCTTTATTGAAAAAGTAAAAGATTCAAATAACAATCTTGTTCCTAGATTTACTTTGGTTGAAGAAATAAACCTTGAACAAGAATTGCTTTTAGAAAGCAAAAAATCTTAATAACATTGCATTTGCAATTAATGTGCTGGCGTGGCTCAACGGTAGAGCAGCTGACTTGTAATCAGCAGGTTGGGGGTTCGATTCCCTTCGCCAGCTCCATTATTATATATGGGAGGATTGCAGAGCGGCCAAATGCAACGGACTGTAAATCCGTCGACTTCGTCTTCTGTGGTTCGAATCCACATCCTCCCACCAAAATTAATGGCTGTAAAACACCTATAATTTAGGTGTTTTTTTGTAATTTTATAACTAAGGTAGATAATGAAGTTTTTTATTTAACTATAATAATTTTGTGTAATTCTAATTTGACCTAGTTGTTTAAGTTTATAAAAACTTGAAAGTTTCTTGAGGGTTTAATAATAGAAATGTTTAGAATATTAATTTAATGTATATATGATTGTTAAGTGTGATTATTGTGAAAACTTCAAATTCAATTTTTTATTTTGTAAGAGATGTTTCTAAAGCAAAAACTTTAAGAAAAGCGACCAAGAAAAACTAGATAAAGTTAAACGCTTTGTAGCTTTGTCCATAATTTCAAATATTTTAATGGTAGGGCTTGTATTTTTATTTGTATGGGCTTTGAAAATCATGTAAAATGACAGCAAGGCTGCAATTTTAATATGGATGTTAGTTTTATTATTTGTTGTATGTTTAATAGTATTATCAATTAATTAATATTATATATTATTAGATTTTACAAATATTTGTAAATCGTAAACTTATTATATGGATAAGTTTAGTAGTATTATTGGCAAGTGTAAGTGCATCAATTTGTTTATTTTTTGCTTATATTGGAGCATAATATTTAAACGATGCATACGGCATTGTTTTTTATTTAGTGTGAATATACAATGTTAGACAAAAAAACTATTGTTAAGGCAATAGTTTTTATTTTTTTTATTTATATTTGTTTTACTATAAGAGCAAGGAGTTGGTTATGCAAATCAAATCAAGAATAGTTAACAAAACACTTTATATACTGCTTTCGGGCGAATTAGATGAATATACTGTGCCTAAAGTTAGAGAGGATCTAGACAGATTAATGGAAACAGAAAGAGGTTTTATGCAAATAGTTTTGGATTTTAGCGAATTAACTTTTATGGACAGTTTGGGAGTGGGAGTCTTAATTGGACGATATAAAAAGATGAGGCAGATGAATAAACCAATATTTATTACAAACCCAAGCAGGGTGGCTGAGAAGATTTTTAAAATGTCAGGGCTTTACGATATCATGCCAAAAATAGTATAGGAGGTAAAAATGAAAAATACTGTTGAATTAAAATTTAAGGCAATCGCCGCAAACATTCCTTTTGCAAGAAATGCGCTTGCAAGTTTTATTCTACCACTTAATCCAAGTGTAGATGAATTACAAGATATGAAAACTGCTGTTAACGAGGCAATTACAAATGTAATTGTTCATGCATACCCTGAAACAACAGGTCATGTAACTATGAAAATTACTACTAAAGAAAATGTTGTGTCTATTAGTGTTATTGATAATGGCGTTGGTATACAAGATATAGAGCGAGCGTTGACACCTTTTTATACAAGCAAACCGGACGAAGAAAGAAGTGGAATGGGCTTTACTGTTATGGAAGGTTTTATGGATAAAATTGAAGTAAAAAACAATAAAGACGGACTTATTGTTAATATGATAAAAGAAATTGCATCTACAGGGTGTTAGTATGCTAAGTAATGAACAGACTTCACAACTTATAGATGAGGCTAAAAAAGGCAGTGATAAAGCTAAAGAAAAATTAATTATGATAAATTCACCATTAATAAAAAGTGTTGTGAAACGTTATTTGGGTAAGGGTGTTGATTATGATGACTTGTTTCAGTTAGGAGCCTTGGGCTTTATTAAGGCAATAAATAATTTTGATGCAAGTTTTAATGTAAAATTTACAACTTATGCAGTGCCTATGATTGCTGGCGAGATAAAGCGATTTTTACGTGATGATGGCAGTGTTAAAATTTCACGCAGTATTAAGTATAATGCGGCGCAGTTAACAAATTATATATTTGAGTATAATAAAGAACATGGAGTTAGCCCTACAATAGAGCATTTGTCAACAGTTTTAAATATGGATAAAGCAGATATTGTTTTAGCATTAGAGGCAAATGGTAGACCAATGTCTTTAGATGATAAATTTAATGATGATGAGGAGAGTTTATCGTTAGGAGATAAATTGCCAGATTCTTTTAGTTACGATAATTATATTGATAAATTAGCATTAAGAGATATGATTGAAGGTTTAAATAAAAGAGAAAAGCAAGTTATAATTATGAGATATTACTTAGACAAAACTCAAAGTGAAATTGCAACGGCTTTGGGTATTAGTCAAGTTCAAGTAAGTAGAATAGAAAATAAGGTGTTACAAGAATTAAGAGAGGGTATTAAAGTATAACCCTCTCTTATTTAA
>CANDFN010000057.1 GCA_947384015.1 uncultured Clostridia bacterium
GCCTCTACTACTGTAGCGCCTTCTGTAACAATATTTAAATCCTTAATAGCAATAGTATACCAACCAGTGTTGGTTCCACGCTCATCATCCTTATATAAAACTGCAGTGTAAACTAACTCTTTCATAAGTAAACTCCTACCAATATATTATCACATTATTTTTCTTTTGTCCAACAAATTTAAGCAACATAAAAAATTTTTATTATTCAAAATTTTATACAACTTTGTAGTATGCGCTTATTATTTTATAGTTATTTTTGGTTATTTAAAACTAAACAATATAAATAAAAAAACTCCCACAAGGGGAGTATAATTTATGCAGATATTCCTGCTTCTGCAGAAGTTTCCACTTCTACTCTTCTTGATGCTTTGCTTAAATTCTTCATTGCACCTTGCAAGTCGCCTTTTTTGATTTTATTTTTATAAACTGTTTCTAATAAACTTACTCTGTGTTGTCTGCCCGCGTTGAAATCTTCAATAGCTACTATCATTGCAGCCCTAGTGTTAGGGTTTTTAGTAACTGCGTGTGATGCAATCCTTTTAAGTGTAACCTTACTACGAGTTTTGGTCAAAAGACTTGTGCGATATTTTGCAAAATCTAACCTAGCTTTAATTATTCTTGCTTCATATTCATTTGTCATGATTGCCTCCTGTCGCTATTATAATAGCACAAAATATTAAGTTTGTAAATAGTTTTTTTATAAATTTTTATATAATTCTAATTATTTTTCAACCCATTAAAAACACCTATAAAATAGTATTTTTTGGCATTTTTACTATATATTGTATATATAAATATTTAAATAAACAATCCAACCAAGTTATACTTATTGAGATGTATAAATGCTTAATTTTTATTTATAGCTTTTTCTATAATTGCATACATTTATTTTAGTTATTAATTTATAATTTTCTAAATATATCTTTAATAATTTTATTATATAACCTTTTACAATTTTTATAGTTTACTGTGTTTGCAAAAAAGCAAAGTTATCAAACTTTAGTTAATTTCTTAATTATTTCATCCGCTAATTGCTCCAAGGTCAACACATGTTTCTTTTTTTGTTCTAGTTTATATGTATAGTCCAAATAAAAACATTTTTCGCTTGTTTCTGGCCTACCATAAACAACTTTATCACTCCTAAGCCAGTAACCAAACTCCACATTAGTTGTTAAGCCTGGGCGCTTTGGCATATCTCTATCAATCCAAAACGCAACTACACAACTACTTTTCATCGCCTTAATTTCCCACATTATTTGAGCTTCATAATCTAGTTTATTTGTTAGTTCGGTGTAATCTGGATTAATAATAATCCCATTAAAACCCTTGTTTTGCAAAATGCTTATTATTTGCTTGCGCCAATCCTTTTTCCTATTTTTAGGAGTTGTCCCTGCTAAAAATACTGAATTCTTACTTTTAACTATTTTATCTTCTGGTGTTATAACTTTCATAGAATTTCCTCTAGTGTTAAATTTTTAATATTATAGACCTTTCTATTTATTTTGGCAAATAATACAAATAAAAATTTATAAAAATGCAATACAATTAATTATTAACAACCTCTATATTATTAGGCAACAAAAAAATCCCCAAATTGGGGATTTTTATTATTCTTCTTCAACATCAGCAAAGGTAATGTCTAAGTTGTTGTTTGTAGTAGCCTCTTCGCCGACTTGTTTAGGAATTAAATTTCTGTATGCAGGAGCACCTGTTCCGGCAGGTATCATCTTACCAATGATGATATTTTCTTTTAAGCCTACTAAGTGGTCTACCTTACCTTTTAATGCAGCTTCGGTTAATACGTTACTACTTTCTTGGAAAGATGCTGCAGACAAGAAGCTTTCTGTAGTTAAACTTGCTTTAGTGATACCTTGAAGTTCACGTTTAGCAGTAGCAGGAATACCTCCTTCTTGAAGAGCTTTCATATTTGCTTCTTCAAACACACGATTGTCTACTATATCTCCTGGCAATAATTCAGTATCACCAGAATTTTCAATCTTAACCTTACGTAACATTTGTTTAATAATAATTTCCAAGTGTTTTGTATTAATAGATACTGATTGAGATTTATAAACTTCAATAACTTCGTTTAGCAAATATTCTTGAACGGCTTTAACACCACGTGTGCGTAAAACATCTCTTGGATTTAATGGACCTTCTGTTAAAGCTGTGCCTGGAGTAACGGTTTCGCCGTCTTTAACCTTAATGGTAGAACCGAATGGAAGAATATAACTTTCTTCTGTGCTACCTTTTACTGTTACTTCATAACGCTTATCAATTTGATGGATAGAAACTTTACCACCAATTTCAGAAATAACCGCTGCACCTTTAGGGTTACGAGCTTCAAATATTTCTTCAACCCTTGGCAAACCTGAAGTAATATCTTCAACACCTGCTGCACCACCGCTGTGGAAGGTTCTTAACACCAATTGTGTGCCTGGTTCACCAATAGATTGTGCCGCAATAACACCAACAGCTTCACCAATATGAACGATGTCGTTTGTTGACATGTCACGACCATAACATTTAGCGCAAACGCCATTTTTAGCTTTACAACTTAAAATACTACGAATTGGAACTTTATCAAAACCTGCGTCAACAATTTGTTGTGCCAACTCTTCTGTAATGAATGCATCTTCTGCACAAATTTGTTTTTTAGTTTTTGGATGAACTAATTCTGCTGAAGTAAATCTACCAACAATACGATTGTATAAAGATTCTACAACAACACCATTGTTTGTAATTTCGGTAACTTCAATACCTTTAATGCTTTCGCCAAGGTTGGCAAAACAGTCATGTTCTGTAACCGTTGTATCTTGAGCAATGTCTACAAGCCTACGTGTTAAGTAACCAGAGTCTGCAGTTTTTAACGCTGTATCCATCAATTGTTTACGACTACCACGAGCAGCACTATAATATTCTATTGCAGATAAACCACGACGGAAGTTAGATTTAATAGGAACATCACTCACTTCGCCAGAAGCCGCATCAGCACTACCATAAATACCACTTACTTGTTTTAATAAGTCTTCACCACCACGGGCTTTAGATGTGATAATAATCTTTAAAGAGTTGAATGGATCCATCTCTTTAGATGTAATTTTAATAACATCATCAACTGTTTTACGCCAAACTTCCATGTTTTTAGCTTTTTTATCGCGGTAGTTCATGAAACCTTGCATAAATAGAGAGTTGTTTTGTTCTGCCAATTTTTCCGCTTCGCTAACTTTTTCATCTCTTTCTTTTGCTTCGGTTAAATCAAAGATAGAAAGTGAAATTGCAGATAATGTTGAATATTTATACCCCATATTTTTAATATTATCAATCATGGTAACTGTTGTGTTAGTGCCATGTTTACGATAACATGTTTCAATAAGGTTAGCATAATCACCTTTTTTTACTTCTTTATCTATTTCAAATAGTAAAGCGTTTTCTTTTTTAGTTCTGTCTACAAAACCCAAGTCTTGTGGAACTATGCTGTTAAATATTATTCTACCTAAAGTAGTTTCCACTCTCGCCACAATAGGTTTGCCATTAAACACACCTTCCCTACGCAAAGTGATTTTAGCTTGTAAACTTAAATCTCCATTTTCGTAAGCAAGTTGAGCTTCGTCTTCGCTTGCAAAAGACATACCTTCGCCTTTAGCACCTGGACGAACAACTGTGATGTAGTAGTTACCCAAAATCATATCTTGAGATGGCAACATATTTGGTTGACCATCACTTGGTTTTAGGACGTTGTTAGATGCAAGTAATAACATTCTTGCTTCTGTGCGGGCTTCCACTGATAGTGGCACGTGAATACTCATTTGGTCACCGTCAAAGTCCGCGTTAAAGCCACCGCAGGCCAAAGGTGGAAGACGGATTGCCTTACCTTCTACTAGCAATGGTTCAAAGGCTTGAACACTAAGTTTGTGAAGTGTAGGCGCACGGTTTAATAACACTGGATGACCTTGAACAACTTCACTTAATATATCAAACACGATAGGAGTTTCTTTTTCTATCATGCGAGTTGCTTTTTTAAGATTGTTTGTTGCATTAAGCTCTAACAAACGTTTAATAATGAATGGACGGAACAATTCCAAAGCCATTTGTTTTGGTAAACCGCATTGATAAATTTTAAGTTCTGGGCCAACAACAATAACGCTACGACCAGAATAGTCTACACGTTTACCTAATAAGTTTTGACGGAAACGACCATGTTTACCCTTTAATGATGCAGTTAATGATTTTAAATCGCGTTGTCTGCTACCTTGAACAGCGCGACCACGTTTACCATTATCAAATAATGCGTCTACAGATTCTTGTAACATACGTTTTTCATTACGAACAATAATCTCTGGAGCGCCTAACTCCATTAACTTTTTAAGACGATTATTACGGTTAATTACACGACGATATAAATCGTTTAAGTCGCTGGCTGCAAATTTACCACCATCAATTTGAACTAATGGACGTAAATCTGGTGGAATAACTGGAACTACGTCCAATATCATCCAACTTGGTCTGTTGCCAGATTTTATAAACGCTTCTATAACTTCCAATTTTTTGGTTGCTTTTAACTTACGTTGACCTTTACTTTTGTGCATAAGTTCGGTTAATTCGTCGCGTTCTTTTTCAAGATTAATATTATTTAACAATTCTTTAATTGCTTCTGCACCCATTGCAGCGCGGAAAGAATTATAACCATATTTTTCTTGAGCTTCGCGATATTCTCTATCACGAATAACTTGTTTATATGTGAAATTAGTATTGCCTGGGTCTAACACCACATAACTTACGTAGTATAAAACTTCGTCTAGTTGTTTTGTGCTTATGTCTAAAACAATGCTTAATCTACTTGGCACGCCTTTAAAGAACCAAATATGGCTTACAGGGCAAGCAAGTTCAATATGACCCATACGTTCACGTCTAACCTTGCTTTTTGTTACTTCTACACCACATTTATCGCATACAACGCCTTTGTATCGAACACGTTTATATTTACCGCAGTGGCATTCCCAGTCCTTTTTTGGTCCAAAAATACGCTCGCAAAATAAACCATCTTTTTCTGGTTTTTGCGTGCGATAGTTAATAGTTTCTGGTTTGGTAACTTCCCCACGAGACCAACTTCTAATCATCTCTGGTGAAGCAATACCAACGCGGATAGAGTCAAAATTGTTTAATTCAAACATTGTAAATTCTCCTAAAATTTTATTACGCTGTATGTCCTATGCCATATTCTTTTCTATTTACCGATTTTATTAAATCGTTTATAAGCAAATATGTTTTTTTAGGCACGATGCAACCATCGCAATCGGCTGCATCTTTATGCCCATATTTTATTAACAATTGCTTTTCTTGTTTTGTTAATTTTACTTTAAATTCTTGTTTAGGTTTTGTTTTCATACTAACATCTAGTCGTCCAAATCGTCAAACAAATCACTTTCATCAAATGCTGTTGCATTAACATCATTTTCAAAGCCTTTTTGGATGTCATCAAATTCAAGAGTAACATCTTCAAGGGTTTGTTTATTAACAGGGGCAACTTCTGGTATTTCCTCGCCTTCTTCACTAACCTCGTTAATTGTAAGTTCGTGATTATCGGCGGTTAAAATCTTAACATCTAGGCAAAGACCTTGCATTTCCTTAACCAAAACTTTAAATGATTCTGGCATACCTGGTTCTGGAATAGGTTCGCCTTTAACAATTGCTTCGTAAGTTTTAATACGTCCTTCAACGTCGTCTGATTTAATTGTAAGCATTTCTTGCAATAATCTTGATGCACCATATGCTTCCAATGCCCAAACTTCCATTTCACCAAAACGTTGACCACCTAGTTGACTACGTCCTCCTAGAGGTTGTTGTGTGATAAGTGCATATGTTCCTATGCCACGAGCGTGGATTTTATCGTCTACCATGTGGTCTAGTTTTAACATATACATAACGCCCACAGTTGTGCGGTTTTCAAAAGGCAAGCCTGTGCGTCCATCATATAATTGCATTTTACCATCTTCGCTTAAATTGTTACGACGCATTAATTCTAATATGTCGCTTTCTTTAGCACCGTCAAATGGAGGTGTTGCAACTTTCCAATCTAATTGTTTAGCTGCCCAACCTAAGTGAGTTTCTAACAACTGACCCAAGTTCATACGAGAAGGAACACCTAATGGGTTAAGCACGATGTCTACCGTTTCACCATTTGCCATGTAAGGCATATCGCTTTCTGGTAAAACTACAGATATAACGCCTTTGTTACCATAACGTCCAGCAAGTTTATCACCAACTTGTAACACACGTTTTTGTGCAATATAAACTTTAACCATTGTGTTTACGCCGGCATCAAGTTCGTCTTTATTTTTACGAGATAAGATGTCTATTCCAACAACCACACCTTCTTCGCCAAGTTTAACTTTAAGTGAAGTGTTTTTAACTTCTTTAGATTTTTCACCAAAGATAGCTTTTAATAATCTTTCTTCTGGTGTTAAATCTGTTTCACCTTTTGGTGTAACTTTACCAACTAAGATGTCGCCTGGTTTAACTTCTGTTCCTATGCGGATTATACCGTTTTCGTCCAAGTTTTTAAGTGCTTCTTCACCAACACCTGGGATGTCACGTGTAATTTCTTCATCGCCAAGTTTTGTAGTTCTTGCTTCTACATGAACTTGTTGAATAGATATAGATGTAAATGCATCTTCACGAACTATACGTTGGTTAACCAAGATAGCATCTTCAAAGTTGTAACCTTCCCAGTTCATGA
>CANDFN010000058.1 GCA_947384015.1 uncultured Clostridia bacterium
AACACCAAGCTTAACGTGAAGTTCAACAGTTTCGTCAAACTTAGCCTTGCTTGTTGCAATAACTGCGTCCATAGCTTCTCTTGCTTCATAAACTTTGCCCTTAACTAGAGTGCTTTGGGCTTCTAAATATTTCTTACTTTTTACCATTGTAGCCCTCCACTGTAACGCCCATGCTGCGTGCTGTTCCAGCAACCATGCTCATAGCTGCTTCTAAACTTGCTGCAGTAAGGTCTGGCATTTTCATTTCTGCAATCTTTTTAAGTTGTTCAACAGTAATTTTTCCAACTTTGTTACGGGATTTGTCTGTCCCTTTTTCAATACCTGCTTCCTTTTTAATTAGGTCTGCCACAGGTGGTTGTTTTAAGATAAATTCAAAAGATCTATCTTCATAAATTGTAATTACGCAAGGGATTGTGTAACCAACCGAATTTTGTGTTCTATCATTAAATTCTTTAACAAAACCTGCGATGTTAATGCCGTGTGGTCCAAGGCTAGAACCTACTGGTGGCCCTGGAGTAGCTTTAGCTGCAGGAAGTTGAATATTAACAATAGATTTAACTTTCTTTTTTGCCATTTCATCCTCCTATATTTTTTAATGGCGTGGTTGAATGAGTAATCTTAAATTTTACTCTCCCACGAACTCTCTCTTTACGGCAGATGAGTTTCCGTTTATTATTATATAAAATAATAATGGTTGTGTCAAGGGTTTTTAAAAAATTGCTTTTAATATTTTATTGTGAAAGTGATAAACTGAAAATTTAAAGAAAAATGCGCCAAATTGGTTGTAATTTAGTAAAACTTTTTGATTTAAGCACGATTTTTAAAAATATTTTCAAAACTTTATAATTCAAATATATAAAAATAAAAAAATCAAGCCAGATAGCCCGATTTTTTTATTTTTATATTAATTGCCTGTTCCAGTTCCTTTATTCTTAGTAATAAAAGCACTATAACCGTCAAAACGGGTAGACATATACAAGTAAAAACGTTGGTTAAGTTTGTATTCTAAGCCTTTTAAATCTTTTTTACTGGTGCGTAAAACATTAATGCCATAATCGTCCATATAAATTTTTGTTTTAGGAGTGCCAATTTCTGGTTCATCTGGGTATCTAAAGCCGACAGACCAGTAAGGAGTTTCCCCTGCAAACATGGAAGCAATGCTACCAATAGTTGTGCCTTTTGGTATGATGTGATTAACTATATCTTCATAAGAAAGTTGAGTAATATAATTGTTTAAAATTTCGTCCATAATAAAATTATCCTTTTTGTTATTCTTATTATAAGCCTGAATGGAGGTTTTGTCAATATCAAAATATTTATTAATTTTCATAAAAACTATTTTTTTTGCGATTATTTGCCCAAAATTTTTATTTATGCTTAAATTTAATTAGGAGGAAGATATGAAACATATTAGATTGTTTGTAGAGTTTAAAGATCCAGAAAAGAAATTAAAAGAATAATTACGTAGGAAAGAAACAAAAAATATTAATTTAAAGTGTATGTATGATGCTTATTGGAAATTAAATACGAACTAAGATGAAAGAACACTAAAAAAGATATTGTTAAACTTTTAGAAAGGTTAGGTGATAATAGGGTTAACTGCACAGAAACCTGTGATGGTGCGAAATACGAATTTGGCATATACTGCAAACTAGACGAGAGAGAATTTAAAATACATATTATAGATATTTTACGCAAATAGGTTTATAGACCCGATTAAGTATAATAACTATTTAATAGTTTACAAATGCTTGAAATATTTCATATGTAATAGCAGCTGTTTTTATTTGTCGCTATAAAATAAAAAATATATCGTTAAAATATCTGTTTATGGTTACAAAAGTTGGCAAAATGTCACATTTTATTTGACATGAAAATATTAGTGGTGTTATAATAAAAATAGCAAATGAAGGAGGTTTTATGAAAAAATTTTTTAAAAAGTTACCAGTGTTAATTACATTTGCTGTGGTAACTGTGTTAATGGTTGCTTTAACCATTGGTATGAGTGTGCGCCCAATAAGTCACGGCATGACTTATAGCCACACAGAAACGGTTGAACTTATAGATAAAAAAGTTACAACGTCTATCAAGTTTAAAAACAAAAGGGTTGCTGTTCAATCAATTCAGTATGAAGGAGAAAAGGCTGTAGAAACAGAATTTTACTATATTAACAATGGAAATAAATTTATGATACTCCCTCAAGTTGGTTCTGCAGAGGATTATGACAAAGTTGTTGATGCTTTAAAAGAAGATAAAGATGCCTGGAACGAATTATGGAAAGGAAATTCTGTGTTTACAGTAAACGCATTTAAACTTACTATAGGTATAGGCAATGCTACTTCTACAGCAACTGCAGGTGGAGCTATTGCTTTAGTTACAATCCTTGCTATTGTAGACCTTGCGTTAGTTGGATGCACAGCATTAGCTGTAGCTTACAGAGTTAAGAAAAAATAATAGCTAAAACCAAATTCAAATTAAATAAAAAACAGCCAAATCATGGCTGTTTTTTTGTATAGTTGTAGCAAATTGTAAAAAAATGGCATATGTAAGGTTAATTTGCTTGACAAAGTGCGGGGGGGGGGGGGCGCTATAATTATAATAGCAAATGAAGGAGGTTTTATGAAAAAATTTTTTAGTAAGTTACCAGTATTGATTACATTTGCTGTGGTAACTATTTTATTGGCAGGGTTGACAATCGGCTTATCTGTGCGTCCTGTAAGTTATGGTATGACTTACAATGGAACAACGGCAATGGTAGAAGGCTCTACTACAATGAAAGTAGATAGTTCAATAAAATTTAAAAATGGCAATGAATTAATTATGAAAGCAAAAATGGCTGGTATAGAAACAGAACAAGAAATGTGGTATGTTCGTAACGGTTACAAAATTTATGCTGTTCAAAAAGACGTTGTAACAGAGGAAGAATTTAAACAAAGTGTTGAAGAGATTAAAGCAGACAAGGAACAATGGGACGAATTGTGGAAAAGTGAAGACCTTATTACTGTAAATGCTTTTGGTGTTAAAGGCGGAAGTGAAGAATCTGGTATGACATTAAAACTTACAGCAGGTGGTGCAGTGGCGTTAACTACAATTTTAAGTATTATAACCCTTGTTGGTGTAGCAGGCACAACTTTATCTGTTGTTTACTTTGTTGCAGATAGAAAGAATAAATAAATTTATAATCAAAATCAAAAATGGTTTAATACATAAAAGCAGCCAATGGTTTAGGCTGCTTTTTATTGTTTTATTCAATATAACCAATTTGGCGTTCTCGGCGCGATTTGAACGCGCGACCTTCCCCTTAGGAGGGGGACGCTCTATCCAGCTGAGCTACGAAAACATGTGGGATGGGATAAACTTTGATGATTATAACATAAATGTAAAAAAAATACAACCCTTTTTGTGTTTGCAGTTTGGGTTTATTGTTGAGCTTTTTATGGCAGGAAAGTTTACTAACATTATTTTTTTGTTGTAAATTGTTTGCAAATTGATAAGATATCGCTTTTTGACATTTAACATAGTTGATAAATATAAACTTGTTGAGGATTATATGGTAATATTAAAAAATTATATAAAATTTTTAATTAGCAAAAATGCTATAAAAAATAAAAATTGGCATATTGACAAAATAGAAAATTGTGATATACTGCAAACAATTGAGGAGTGGAAAAGAAATGTATGAATTTGAACAAAATGATATAATTTCCACAATTTTAGAAACTGCACAAGAGCTAAAAAATCAGCAGGCAAAAGAAAATGCTGTCTTTAAAAAAGTGATAGATGCATATATAAAAATTCAACATGGCGAACTTTTACAAGATAAACATTTTGAAGATTATTCAGATATGCAGAAGGCTGCAAAAGATATGTTTAAAGCTGAATGTGATAGGTTCAGCGAAGCAATAAAAAATACTCGCAAAAGACTATTTGCTTTAATAACTAAGGCTGGCAAACAATTGATAATATCTAACGATAAACTTTCTAAATTGATGTCAGTAGCAAGTGGTAAAAAGTGGATTATTGTAGAGGGTGGTGAAATTTGGGCAGACTTGTCTAAAAAATGTAGCCTTGCGGGTTTATATGCGGTTTGCGAAACAAGCAAACATTACAAAGAGTTTTATAAAGCATATAGAACCCAACTGAAAAAGGTTCATCAAAAATATAGAACGCAGTTTGATACGGATGAAATCTGTAAAAAACCAATTAAACTAGAAGATGATAAAGATTTTATAACATTGGCAGAAGTAAACAATGATTTTCCTGAACTACTAGAAGTAAATAGAAATGATTATATTAATGCAAACTGGTTCATTCCTTATCTGGTTGAAAAATGCGGGTTAACAATTAATGATATTTTTTATGGTGGGTTTGGCTACTGTGTGGGTTTAGAAGGGGATTTTGGTAAAACTTTATATACAATAATAGAAAGATATGTGGAAAATTTACGCAGAACATCCTTTCTGTTTATGGGAACAATTTCTGTAGATGAAGCAATTTAAAAAAACTCTAACTTGAAAGTTAGAGTTTTTTTTATAAAGTGCTAGTTTAAATTAGTTCCAAACCGCGAACGAGTCAACATTGAATGAGCCAGTATTACCTACAATTTTTAGAATGTGTTCTCCATAAGTTAAAGTTTCGCCTGAATATAAGTAAGTTAATGTTCCTACATTTTTATCACTCTGTAAACTTACATTAGAAGCTATTAATTTGTTATCTAAATAAATGTTCACAGTTCCATAATCTTGAGACTGATAAGCGAAATATGCAAATCTGCTACCAGTAAAGTGTAATTCTACAGAATCTCCAGCGTTGGCGGTGTAAATCATGCCAAAGCTACATAGCACATTTTCGGTTTTCCAACTGTTACCAATATATCTTACATAAAAATCGTTTGGCGCAACAACAGATGCGGTTGAGTTATTTGTAAAAGTTATAGATGAGATACGAACATATCTTCCTTGCACGGTTTTTGTAACAACAATTTTGTAATATCTAAAAGATTGAGTTTCAAAACCAAATGCAGTGGTTATTCCATTAACTGCACCATTTACAAAACTGCCAATAACACGCATATTATCAACATCATCACCAACAAATACATCAAAACTTGTAGGTGTTTGGTTTTGATTTGATTGTCCGTTGTTTAAGAAACCGGTCATTGTAAATCTGTTTGCAGTAATCGTTTTTCCCAAGTCTACGGTTACTTCCCAAGGATTGGCGGCTGTTGGTATATAATTAGACTGTGTTGCAGTAGAAGAGTTCCCATCTAGCATATTTTGAATTGCATTATTTTCTCCATCTGCAGTAGGAGAGTTGCTAACTATAGTTCCGCTGTTATAAGTTTCGGTGTGGGTGTAGGTGTAATTTCTTGTAAAGAAGTAGTCGGTTTGGAATTTTTCCACTTCTAATGAGTGGAATTCTTCATTGCGATAAGCATTAGCGTTTATAATGTTTCCAAATTCTCCTTCCGTATTTTGAACAGCGGCGCCTACTCCAAAGAAGTCTATCCAATTATTTTTCACAACAAGCACTGCTTTAAAATAAACCCAATTTGATGTTCCGGTAAGTGTATAATCTTTCCAATTTCCATTTATAAAAGAACTTGTTGAGTTTTGGTCCATGCTAACTGCTAAATCCCAAGTTTGACCTTTGTTAAAAGATAAATATAAAGCGATATTGCCTCTGCCTTTTAAAGCAAAACGGTAAGTGCCTGGGCTGGAGAAAAGCAAGCATCCTTCCAGTGTTTGAATTGTCTGACCAACAGGTAGTTCTTTATAGTTTGTGCTGTTAGCGTCATAAACATAATCGTAATAATTGCGTCCAGCACCCCAAATTTGACAGTTACTTTCTTGAGTGCAAATATTATTTATGGTTTCTGTCCAATTATAATCACCAAAATCAAAAGTGTTGGTTTGGGCATTGTAAACAGAAGAAGCGTCCATAATCATATTTTCTTCATCATAGGTATAGGTTGTTCTTTGCAAAACATTTGTTTGTTTTAAGTTTATTACAAGGTCAACATCTTCAACAATAAATCTAAGGCTATTGTCTATAATTCTAAGTTTTACTCTAAAGTTTCCAGAATATATTTCATCGTTAGGCGTATATTTTACTTTGTTGCCACCTAACAATTCTGTTGTGCCGTTTTCTGGTTGAGTTACGCTTACTACAGAAACAGTAAAACCATCTGGAATAACAAGATTTGTGCTATTAAATTGTCCTTTGCTGAAATTGTTGTAGTTGTTAAAATCTAAAACATATTCACCACTTCCATAAGCAAAAGGTTGTGCTGTGGCGAAGTAACGCTTTTCGTTATCGTATAATATACTTCTACCAACCTGATATACCGATGAAACTGGCACAAACATTGG
>CANDFN010000059.1 GCA_947384015.1 uncultured Clostridia bacterium
TTGGCAATATGCGTATTCATTAATTCTGAAACAAAACCCATAGGTAAAAATTGAAGTTTTGGGCTTACTAAACTATCTTTAAGTTTAAATATTGTTTTAACATAAGTGTTATACATCATATTAAAAGCGCGCTCGCCTGCATTATAATTAGGAACTACTTGAACAACCTTTTCGCCCTCACCTATTTTTAACAAGAATTCTGTTAAAAAGTCTGCATTTATATTTAAGCTAGAATAATATATCAAAGTTGCTTCAATATCTGCACGCGCAAGCAACATATGAATAACTTTTGCTAAATTATTATTATAGATTGCATTTGGTGTAACACCATAGGTTTTTACAATCTCTTCAAATGGAGAGCGAACAACATACAAAACATTATCTCCAAAACCCGCAAACAGTTCCAGCCTATTTTTAATATCTGTTAAAGAATCAACCACAAATATAACTTTCATATTAATAGTATACACAAAATTTTATAAAAATCAAAAAGATTTTACATATTATAACATTATTTTTAAAACAAAATAAAAAACGTGCATTAAGCACGTTTTGTTCTATTTTGCTAAGTTTGCAGTGTCAATAGCAATCATATACTCTTCATCGGTTGGTATGCGGTAAACCTTAACTTTGCTATCTTTTTTAGAGATTTCCTCAACCGTTCCTCTTGGTAAATTTTTGTTAACTTTTTTATCTAATTCAACGCCTAAATATTCCAAGCCAGAGCAAATTGCTTCTCTTTCCATAAAACCATTTTCGCCTACACCTGCGGTAAATGTAATATAATCAACACCACCCATAGCGGCAGCATATGCGCCAATATATTTTTTTACTGAGTATGCAAGCATATCAAATGCTAGTTTTACTTGATGTTCATCTAAATGTTCATCAATATCGCGTAAATCGCTATACTTACCACCAGTTATACCAAGTAACCCACTGTTTTTGTTAAGATAATCTATTGTTTGATCAATATTAAACTTTTTAATTTCCATAATTGGTTTAATAATAGATGGATCTATATCTCCACTGCGTGTGCCCATAATAACGCCAGCAAGTGGTGTGTAACCCATTGATGTATCTACGCATTTACCATCTTTAATTGCGCAAATACTACTACCGCTACCTAAGTGGCAAGAAATTATTTTTTTACCTTTAAGGTTACCAAACAATTCTTTACATTTCATAGCAATATATCTATGACTAGTGCCATGCGCACCGTAACGACGAATTTTGTTTTTAGAATATAATTCGTAAGGGATTGCATACATAAAAGCTTTTTCAGGCATAGTAGAATGGAAAGAAGTATCAAAAACTGCAACATTTTTAACCTTTGGCATAAGTTCCATACAAACACTAACACCCAACAAAGCTGGTGGATTGTGTAATGGAGCAAAATGAATATTCTTTTCCAACTCTTTTAAAACAGTTTTTGTAACCACAACAGATTCGGTAAACTTTTCACCAAAGTTAACCATACGGTGCCCTATTGCTTTAATTTCTTCCAAACTTTTTATAGCGCCCATTTCTTGCCCAATTAAAGTATCAAAAAAGAATTTAAAAGCATCTTTATGTGTTGGCATATCTTTTTTTATATCTTTTTTTATGCCATTTGCACTATAGGTCATAAAAGAATCTTTTAAACCTATTTTTTGGCAATAAGCTTTTGCAAAAACCTTTCCACCCTTTGTTTCCATCAACTGAGCTTTAACACTTGATGAACCAGAATTAATAACTAAAACTTTCATTCTAACTTCTCCTTTATAATTTGTTTAAAAATATTATTTAGATGATTTTATTATAGCAAATGCAAAAATTTTTTCAAAATAATTTTTATATGTTTTTTATTTTATTTGTAATTTTGTTATGCATGCAGTTAAAACAATTTCATCTTCTGTGCAACCTCGGCTTAAATCGTTAACCGGTTTATTAAAATTCAACATAATTGGTCCAACTGCTGTGTAGCCTGCCAAACGCGATGTTAATTTATAAGCAATATTGCCAGCATCTAAATCTGGAAAAATTAGCACATTAGCTTTACCAGCAACAGAACTTCCTTTAAACTTTGTTTTAGCAACTGTTGAATCTAGTGCTGCGTCGCCCTGCATTTCTCCGTCAATTAAATAGTTAGACTGTTTTGCGATTTTTGTAGCCTCTCTTACCTTATCTACTAGTTCGCTTTTTGCACTACCATTTGTTGAATAACTAAGCATTGCAACCCTTGGTTTTGTTGATACAACACTCTTATAAAATTCGGCAGAAGAAATAGCAATTTGGGCAAGTTCTTCTGCTGTTGGATTAACATTTAAAGAAATATCGCCATACACAAGCGGAGCGCAATTCTCTTTTACCATAAGCATAATTCCCGTAACCAAGCTTTTATTTGGCTTGGTTTTAATAATTTGTAAGGCTGGGCGAAGAGTATTCGCAGTTGTCCATACAGCGCCCGCCACCAAGCCATCTGCCTCACCATTATAAAGCATCATACACGCGAAATAAGCTGGTGTTAAAACTAATTGCTTAGCCTGCGCCAATGTAAGCCCTTTATGTGCGCGTAATTTATATAATTGACTAGCAAATTGTTCTAGCCTAGCATCCTTTTCTATTTCTATAATTGTGCATGTTTTTGTTTTAAAATCTTGGTCAAAATCGTCAACTTTTCCAAAAACGATTATTTCAGTCAAACCATCTTTTAACATCTTTTTACACGCATTGTAAACACGTTTATCTTCAACCGCTTCTGGTAGGATTATTTTACCTTTTACCTTCTTTGCTTTATTTATAATTTTTTCTATTAATTCCATATTTCCCCTTATTGCATCTTATTAAAAATTATATAACTTTCTTTTAAAGAAATTTTTGTTACTTTAAAGTTTAAACTTTCTAACTCTTTTTTATATTTTAAAAAACCATGCTCTAATTTAAAGCCTAAAACCGTTTCTATTTCTTTAAATGTTAGTTTTAATTCTTGCTTATTTTGATTTACCACATATTGCCACAAAGCATTATATTTCACAACATCCCCATTAAAATAAAAGCATATAAACTTATTTGTTTTTATATAAATAGTATATATGATAACAAAAATTAAAGCAAATAAAATATTACCACTCGCCTTGTTTTTTGTTTGCATAATATTTATAATAAGCCCTAAAACTTACTCTACAAGTTGCTTAACCGCAGTTAGTGTTTGGGCAATAAATGTTTTACCCACCTTGCTTCCTTTTTTTATTATAACAAGATTAATTGTTGGTTTAATTACCCCTAAACCAAACATTGCAGACAAGTTGTTTAATAAATTATATAACACCCCCGCCATTACTGCTACTATTTATGTGTTATCTATTATCTCTGGCTACCCTATGGGCGCAAAATTAATTTGCGATGTCCACGAAAAAGGTTACATAAACAAAAAAGACGCTGAACGAATGTTTGCCTTTTGTTCTGTAAGTGGACCAATGTTTATAGTAGGCACAGTTGGTGTTAGTATAATGTCTAGTTACAAAGTTGGGCTTATTATATTAATTGCAAACATTATTGCTAGCTTAATTAATGGTTTAATTTACCGTGGTAAAAAAACGATATTAGATGATAAAAACATAATATTAGAGCAAAAAGATAACAACCTTTTGCAAAACAGCGTATACGATGCACTGATATCTATATTAATGGTTGGGGCTTATATTGTGTTAAGCTTTCTTTTAATAGACTTGTTAAAAAACTTAGGAGTATTAAATTTCTTATCTTCCTGTATTTGCCATATATTTAAAAACTTTAACAATTCTACTGTTGAAGCTTGTTTAGCTGGCATAATTGAAATAACCAGAGGTTGCTTAGACTTGTCTTCTTGCAATGTAAGTATGATTATAAAAACAATAATAGCCAGTGGACTTATTGGTTTTGGCGGTATTAGTGTTATGTTACAATCTGTAAGTTTTTTGTCTAAACTAAAAATAAAAGTTAGCAAAATACTATTACAAAAATTTACACAAGGCATTTTATGTGTTGTTTTTACAGTTCCTATCGCCTTAATCTTTTTATAAAACAAAAACTATAAAAGTTTATATAAACATTTGACAATTAAAGCAAATTTATATAAAATATTTATATGAATTCAAAATATTTTGAGTATTCTAGCAAAGATAAACCATTTTTAAAGAAAGATATTGGCATGAGAATTATGTTTATGTCTTTATTTTCTTTAGTGTTTTTATGGCAATTTATTTCTATAATAGTTTGCGCTGTTAGAAGAACATTAACCAATCTAAACCTTTTTGTAGGGTTATTTGCTTGTATTATCATTCTTTCTTTCATCTTAATTTGTTTATTGTATATGAATAAATCATTGGCCGCCATGAAAGAAATAAAAAATAAAGGACGCTCAATAAACTCTGTAAATCTTCTAGTTAAAAGCGATAAAAACAGTTTTATTAAGCTTTACTCTATTCTATCTATAGTTTTAGCTTTAGTTATGTTATTTGTAGCAGTTTGCGGTATTACTTATTTAATTTTACAATTAATTTACTTAAAAACTTATTCGTTCTACTTACCTATTTTGTTCTTTATAACTATTTGTGGTTTTAATAGCGTTTATCACCTACGTTATGAAATTACCACTATGAAGGACGTTGAAAAATATAACAGCAGATATTAAAAAATAAAATAGAGCCTTGTTAATAGTCTCTATTTTTTATTTGCTCCAATTGTATATTATTTTATTAATATCATAAAGTTGAATCTCAAAATACTCTTCAAACCTTTTTGTAACTCCTAGCCTTATAGGTTTAACAATATCAAAATATAAGGATAATTGCTCGCCACAATCTATGTTCCATTTGTAAGATTCCAACTTGGCTTTTTTCTTATTCAAAAAAATCTTTAATTCGTCCAAGCTTTTATTATAGCCATCACCTTTCTTATTCTACAAAAAGATGTTAATATTATCAATATAATTTAATTGATATTCAATTTTTAGATTATCATAGCCCTTATAATCTTGATTATCTTTTAATCCACTATATAAAATAAACAAAGAGTTTTCATTTATCTAAATATCTTTTACTAATTGATCATTAAGAGAATCCATTTCAAATAGTTTATTCTTGTTGTCAAGGTTATAAATTTCTTTATTATCCATACTCCTCCTAATATTTATAAAACTAACCAAATAAACTTCTAAATACTATTGTTAATCTATCAAAGAATGTAAGTTCCGTATCATCATCGCCATAATCACGAGGAGTGTTTACTGTTAGTTCTAAACCATTAACGGCTTCTCCTTGAGGTGTGGTTGAAACACCATTTAAGTTGGCTGTAGCAATTTCTATATTTTGTGTTGCTGTTGTATTTGTATGACCTTTTGTTATTATAGATGCCGTGTTAACACCAACAAAACCTAAAAGCAACGCAAACACACATGCATATACGCCAGTTAATATTTTTACTCTGCGTCTAACAAAGGTGCGCTTTTCATCCTCTTTACGCGCAAAGGTTTTCTCTGCGGTTCTTTTGCCTTGCTCTACTTGTTTTAAGCCCTTCAGTTCTGGTGCTTGAATAGTAGTAACTTCACTTTCACTTTTTAATAAATCTTCAAGGCGAGGTAAATCTTCAAAACCAGTGTCTGTTTTGTTTTCAGTTACAGTATCTGTTTGATTTTGTTTTTGTTGCTCTGGTATTTGATTAAAGTTTTCAAAATCCATATTACTCCTCCTTAGTATGATTAGTTTATATCTTCTCTGCCACCCTTAATTTAGCACTTGCTGAACGAGAGTTGTAATTTAACTCTTCTTCTGTTGGTGCAAGCGGATGACGGGTTATCAACTTAATATCTGCCTTATGGTTACATATACATTTTGGTATACGTGGTGGACAAATACAGTTGGTTGAGTGTAATTTGAATGCATTTTTAATAACCCTATCTTCTAGTGGATGAAAGGATATTATACATATTCTACCACCAATTTTTAATTTTTGCAACATTTTTTCAACTGCAACAGGCAAATCATTAAGTTCGTTATTTACTTCAATTCTTATTGCCTGAAACACTTTATTTGGCAAACTTGCTTTATTTTGCAACTTTGGCGGATAGCTAGATATAACAATATCTCGTAACTGATAAGTAGTTTCTATTGGTTTTATTTCTCTTTGTTTTACAATTTTGCGTGCTATTTGACGTGCATTGCGTTCTTCACCATAAGTATACATAATGCGGGATAACTCTTGCTCACTGTAGTTATTAATCACTTTATACGCATCTAA
>CANDFN010000060.1 GCA_947384015.1 uncultured Clostridia bacterium
CCAGAAGGAGTTACAAGCATTGGTAGTTCTGCTTTCTATAATTGTAGCAGCATAACCAGTATAACAATACCAGAAGGAGTTACAAGCATTGGACAAAGTGCATTCTATAAGTGCACAGCATTAGAGATTGTAAATTATAACGCAACAGCAATAACAGATTTTAGCCGTAATAGTAATGTATTCTATAATGCAGGTGCAAATAGTGAAGGTATTGCTGTAACCTTTGGTGATAATGTAACAAAAATTCCAGCATATTTGTTCTATGTAAATAGTTCTTCATATGCACCAAAAATAACCAGTGTGGTAATAGGCAATAATGTAACCAGCATAGGGAGTTCTGCATTCTATAATTGCACAAGTTTAACAGAAATTTATTATAATGCTATAAATGCAACAGCAGAAGGTTATTGTTTTGTTAATGCGGGTAAAGATGCGGATGGAATAGTTGTAATAATAGGCGAAGATGTAACAACTATTCCAAAAGAGTTGTTTTCAAAGACTAAGAATAGTAGCTTTTTTGGCAATACCGAATCCGCAAACATCACCAATGTTGTTATGGGTTCAAAAGTAACCAGCATAGGAGATTATGCATTCTATATGTGCTCAGGTTTAACCGAAATAACAATGTCAGAAAAAGTAACCATCATAGGAAAAGATGCATTTGGTTATTGCTCAAGTTTAACAGAAATAACAATACCAGAAAAAGTAACCAGCATAGGAAAAAATGCGTTTGAAGCTTGCGGAAACCTAACGAAAATAAACTTTAATGCCACCGTATGCAATGATTTATCGTCTAATAGCACAGTGTTCTCATGGGCAGGGATAAATGGAGAAGGAATAAGCATAACTTTTGGGGATAATGTAACAAAAATTCCATCCTATTTGTTCTATCCATATTATAACCCGAGTTATTCGCCAAAAATCACCAGTGTGGTAATAGGTGCAAGTGTAACCAGCATAGGGGGAATGGCATTCTCAGATTGCATTACATTAAATGATGTAACAATAAATAGCCGAACAATTTACGATGCTTTAACCAGCAATACTGCACATGGTAACTTGTTATATTATGCAACAACAATAAAAACAAGCAAAACAGCAGATGACGGCACAAACAGTTATTTAACCACAAAGTATAATAAGGCAGAACATGACGATTATTATGTTTACACACTAAAAAATATGGATAGTCAAGGCCTTGTTTACACCCAAAGTGGAGAAAATTATATTATAGAACAATATAGTGGAGTTGCAACAGAGGTGATAATACCTGATACATACAATGGCAAACCTGTGGTTGGTATGAGAAGTTATGCATTTTACAGGTTGTCTCATATCACTAGTGTAACCTTACCAAACACAATAACCAGCATAGGAGAATATGCTTTCCAAGGTTGCACAAGTTTAACTAGTATAACAATTCCAGAAGGATTAACCAGCATAGGTACTTATGCATTCTATGGTTGCAGCAGTTTAACTAGTATAACAATTCCAGAAGGGATAACCAGCATAGGGGATTGGACATTCTATAATTGCACAAGTTTAACAGAAATAACCATACCAGATAGTGTAACCAGCATAGGAGGATATGCTTTCCAAGGTTGCACAAGGCTAACCGAAATAACAATAGGAGAAGGAGTAACCAGCATAGGAAGTCTCGCATTCTGTAGTTGCACAAGTTTAACCAGCATAACAATACCGGAGAAAGTAACCAGCATAGGAAATAATGCCTTCGCAGGTTGCTATAATCTAACACAAATAAACTTTAATGCCACCGCATGTAAGGATTTATCTAGTAACAACAGAGTATTCATGTCTGCAGGGCGGGATGGGGAAGGAATAAACGTAACCTTTGGGAATAATGTAACAAAAATCCCAGCATATTTGTTCTATCCGGATAGTTATGATTCTAGTTATACACCAAAAATAACCAGTGTGGTAATAGGTGCAAGTGTAACCAGCATAGGAAGTTCTGCATTTTACAATTGCACAAGTTTAACCAGCGTAACAATAGAAAGTGATAATGCTTATAAAAATGCAACGTCAACAACTAACTGTGGTTACTTATTACAAAACGCTACAACAGTTAAAGTATTAAAAACTGTGGCTGATAAAGAGGGTAATACTAACACCTACTTAAACGGAACAGGCTTTACAAGAACCGAAGAAGGCGATTATTATGTTTACACTAAAAACTAAACATAAATAAAATTCAAAATAAGTTTGTTTAAATTTAACTAATATCAAAATAAATAATAGTAAAACAGAATGTAAAGCTAAATAATTATTGTTAAACAAAAAACAATAAAGTATTAAAAATCAATTAAAAAATCACGGTTTTACCGTGATTTTTTGTATATTTAAAGTAACTGATGTTACATTTGTGTTTTTGTTTGGGTGGCGGAAAATTTTAATTTGTTTGCCAAATTAATTTAGCTAAAAGGTGTGATTAACGAAGGCAAACAAGAGAAGAACCTACAAGAGTGTTTTGAACTATTCGTTATACTTCGTAGAAAACCTCGCAGTAGGAAGAGGAGTGCCTGCTTAAAAGCCTATAATAATTTTGTAAAACAAAATTGTTTGGCATATAAGCGTGGCACGACGCTATTTTCCGTAAAACTTATTCATTAATTTTTCAAACATTGCTACTAATAAATACATTATGCTTGCAAGCACACATAGTATAACAGTTGAGGTCATTACAAGGTTTAAGTTAAATACTTGACCGCCGTAAATTAGTAGGTAACCAAGTCCTGCACGGCTTACCAAATATTCGCCCATTATTGCACCAATCCAGCTTAAACCAACATTGATTTTTAAGGTTGACACAATATCTTTTAACGAATTTGGTAATATTAATTTTGCAAAGATTTGTAGTTTGTTTGCACCCAAAGATTTAGCTAGTGCAATTAATTGTTTATCGCAACTGGTAAACGAGTTAAGGATGTTTAATATGGTTACGATTATAACAATTAAAATACACATTACGATAATGGCTTTTTGTCCTGCTCCAAACCAAATAATGATTATAGGGCCTAGGGCAATTTTTGGTAGCGAATTTAGCACAACTAAGTAGGGTTCACTTACCGAACGCAAGAAGGTGCTACACCACAACACAAATGCTACCGCAAAGCCAATGCCCGTAGCTATTGCAAAGCCTATAAATGTTTCTTTAAGCGTAATGGAAGAATGATAAACAAGTTCTCCGCTTTTAAACATTTCGCTTGCTGTTTTTATTATTTTAGACGGGCTAGAAAAGAAGAAAGAACTAATAATTTCGTATCTTGACAATAATTCCCATAAAGTAATAAATATTGCCAATACTAAAATTTGAGTAAGCAAGATAGATATTTTTCTTAAGCTGTATTTTCGCAGATAATCGTAGTGAGCTGCGCTAAATTTTTTTCTTTTCATTTTGTATTTCCTGCCAGATGACGTCAAACAGTTGTTTTGCTTTTTCTGTTTTTCTGCGTTCAAATGGCGTTAAGTCTGGGCTAAAATCTAGAGTATGAATTGCCTTAATTTTACCCGGACGGGCAGATAGAACAATAATCCTATCTGACATACTTATAGCCTCCTGAATATCGTGGGTTACAAGTATTGCTGTTTTTTGCTCGGTTTTTATTATATTGAAGATGTCGTCACAAAGTTCTAGGCGAGTTTGGTAATCTAATGCACTAAAAGGCTCATCAAGAAGCAATAACTCTGGCTGTAGGGCTAAAGTTCTAATTAGTGCAACACGTTGCCTCATGCCACCGCTTAATTCACTGGGATGTTTTTTTAAGAATTCACTTAGCCCATATTTATTTGTTAGGTCTAAGGCTTTTTCTTTACGTTCTTTTGAGGCAAGTTTTTTTAACTCTAAACCAAAATATATGTTTTTTTCAATGGTGCGCCAAGGCAACAAATTATCTCGTTGGAACATATACCCGCAAAAATTGTTTTTTAGGTTTGGGGTTTTGCCCATTACAAGCACTTGCCCAGATGTTGGTTTTATTAGCCCAGTTATAAGAGATAAAATGGTGGTTTTTCCACATCCAGAAGGCCCAACAATAGACACAAATTCTTCCTTTTCTATGGTTAAATTTATGTCTGTTAAGGCTTCGGTTTCCGACTTTGTGCTTTGATAAATTAGATTAAGGTTTTTAATCTCTACAACACTCATTATGCAACGCTAGATACAATGCTAGTGTTAACTGCAACATTCCAGTCTACGCGGTTTTTAAGTTCTCCGGCGTTATCTATTATGTCTAACATTAAATTCCAAGAACTTTCTTTTAATATAAAGCTATCGGCATAAGCACCAATCCTAATATAATTTCGCACAGAAGTTACAATAAGTTTGTCGCTAGTTTCTTTAAAAGATGGTTTTAAACTTGCAATTAATTCATCATCACTAGCACTCATAAGATAGTTGTAGCCTTTTTGAAGGGCTTTTATAAATTTTTCTAATTTATCACTATGATTTTTTAGATAATCGCTTGTGGCAGTAAAAGCAGTATAAGGAATGTCGCTTACTTCGCTTCCTAAAGCCGCAACAATATATCCAGTGCCATCTTCAACGCATTGGCTTGCAGTAGGGTCAAACATTGTGCAGTAGTCGCCTGTTCCTGTTAAGAAAGAAGGCACATTTAAATTAAACGCAATGGTTGTGTCAATAATAGTATCGCACTCATCACCAAGTTCTAAACCTGGCTTTAAACCATGTTGTTCTAAAATATATTTTAGTGTCATAGCAGGCATTCCACCAGGGCGTCCGCCTATTATGTGTTTGCCTTTTAAGTTTTCCCAGTTAAAGTTTTCGCCTTCATCATTTCTGCCAACAAGGAAAGAACCATCACATGCGGTAAGTTGTGCAAATACAACAGGTGCATTTTGCATTCCATTGTTACGCACATAAACTACAGATTCAGGTCCCATTAAGCCTACGTCTGCACTTCCCGAGATTAGTGAAGACATAACAACATCGCTACCGCCTGCGTTTGTTAGCTCTATTTCTAAGCCTTCATCTTTAAAATAGCCATTATTCATAGCCACGTAAAGTGGGGCGTAGAAAACAGAATGGGTAACCTCGCTGATTCTAATCACATTATCATTCTTCTTTTTACAGCCAGTTAAGCAGGCTGAAACGGAGAAAATGCAAACGAATATGATTAGTAAGATAGAAAATTTTTTCATTCGTTCTCCTTAATGGAAGGTTTATAGTGGTTTAATTCTTCCATAGTTCATACTATGATGAAGCAAAAAAATTGTTACAAAGAAATTTTTATTATATGTTTTACTTTTATTCTTATCACAAATAATTAACTAAAATTTTGCCTAAAATAAAATGAGGATGTAAAATAGTTGTAAAAATGGTAAATATTTGTTATAATAAATTTGGAGAATTTTATGACTAAAAATGATATGTTTTACAAAATATTGTTTGCGATAGAGTTGGCACTTTTGCCTCTAGTTATTTTTGCAAGCATAAGGATAGAAGAAAAGTGGGCTATATGCTTGTTTATAGGTGCGGTTTTACTGGTTAAAATTTGGCTAGAATTATTTAAAGATAAATATAATTATCAACATGCCATAATTAGCTCTATTTCTAGTATATTAACTTTTGGAGTGTTGTTAATATTGTTCGCATGCAACGGCTATATCAACATGGCGTTAGCTATTGTGACAGTTGTTTTAATTGCAATTTACAACATCCTATATGTTGTTCAATATAAGGCTCAGTTGCCAGAATTTGTTCAAGCAGTAGATTTCTGCTATATGTTGTTTGAATGCATTGCAATTGCTTGCTTCGTTTTAGTGGCTTACTATAATATTGCATCTTTGATTGCTATATTTGCTTTAATATTAACAACTGTTGTTTCTGCTGGATATAAAATATATAATATAGTTCGCACATTATTAAACAAAAATATGCACTAATTTAGTGGCAATTTACATTTTATTTATTGACAAAATCTCAATTTAGTGTTAAAATGTATTAAGGAGTTTAGATATGAGCAATTTATTATCCTTTTCAAGCCCATTGGAATTCTTATTAAGATATACGGTTATTACAGGTGCATTTATTGC
>CANDFN010000061.1 GCA_947384015.1 uncultured Clostridia bacterium
TTCCAGAATTGTGTTGATAAAAAAACAATATATTTTAATGCAAAAAAATGACAAGATTTTGCATCTAAAAATTATATATTTTCAGAGTGTGGTGAAATTGAGTTTATTGTAGGAAATATGGTTGAAAATATCCCAGCATATTTGTTTACTTCAGAAATGGGTTCTATTCAACTTGACAAAATAATAATTCCAAACAGTGTTACAAAAATAGGCGCATACGCATTCTATCAATGTTCAAGTTTAACATCTGTCACTATAGGTGAAAATGTTAATACTATAGGAGATTATGCCTTTAGTGGTTGTTCTAAATTAAAAAATATTAAACTTCCAGAAAGTTTGATTAGTATTGGAAATAATGCTTTTTCTGGATGTGGTGGATTAACATCAATATATTACAATGTTACTAATTGTGAAAATATTGGATCTAATATATTTACAGGTTCTGGGAGTGTTGAACAAGGCTTATCTGTTATAATTGGCGACAATGTAAAATTAATACCTAATAGATTGTTTCAATCTACCACATATACTAATAGCGGACAGGTGATAGTTGGTGTGACATCTGTATATATTGGTGCTAATGTTGAAAGTATCGGAGATTATGCATTCTCTGGATGTGTTAATCTTAATTCTGTAAATATTCCAAACAGTGTAGTTAGTGTTGGTAGTTCGGCGTTTGAGAGGTGTTCTAGTCTTACTGAAATTACAATACCAGAAAATGTTACAAACCTTGGCGCTGGGGCCTTTAGATATTGTTATAATTTAACTTCTATAAATTTTAATGCGATAAATTGTGATGATTTAACTTCAAATGGATATGTATTTGAATCTGCAGGTAAAGATGGTTCTGGAGTAATTGTGACATTTGGAGAAAATGTTACAAAAATTCCTGCATATTTATTTGCAAGTAGCTCTTCTTCAACAGGGCAAATAAATTTAAAACAAGTTTTAATTGGATCTAAAGTGACAAACATAGGGAATTATGCATTTAGTAATTGTTTAAATTTAACATCAATCACAATTCCTGTAAACGTTACAAGTATCGGAAATTATGTTTTCTCATCTTGTTATAATCTTGAAGGCGTTGTAATAGAAGATGGTTTAACAAGTATTGGTAATTATGCCTTTAATGGATGCTCTAAGATTGAAAACATTAAACTTCCTGAAAGTTTGATTACTATTGGAGATTCTGCTTTTTATAATTGTTCTGGTTTGATGTCTATATTAATACCAAATAATACAACGCAAATAGGAAATAATGCCTTTTCAGATTGTTCGGGATTGACATCAATAACAATAGGGGAAGGTGTTTCAACAATAGGAAGTTATGCTTTTAGGTCATGCTATAATTTAACCGAAATATATTTCAATGCTGTAAATTGCAAAGATCTAACCTCAAACAGTAACATATTTTCATCGGCAGGGAAAAATACAGAGGGTGTATCTGTAATAATCGGAGAGGGTGTAACAAAAATTCCAGCTTACTTGTTCTACACTTCATCATCGTCAAGTTCCCATAATATCACAAATTTAATAATTGGAGAAAATGTTATTGGTATAGGTAATTATGCATTTATTAATACAAATCTAACAAGCATTATTATACCAGACAATGTAGAAATAATAGGAAATAGTGCCTTTTCAGGATGTTTAAATTTAATGTCAGTAATAATTGGAAAGAATGTTACTAGTATAGGAAATTATGCGTTTGGCTCATGCTATAACTTAACAGAGATACACTTCAATGCTGTAAATTGCAATGATTTAACGTCAAATAGTAGTGTATTTTCTGGTGCAGGTCAAAAAAACGAAGGGGTTAAAGTTGTTTTCGGACAAGATGTAACAAAAATCCCAGCATATATCTTATACTCATCAAGTTCAACTAATATGTCAAGAATAGTTGATGTTATTATCGGAGAAGGTGTTACAACTATTGGAAATAGCGCTTTTTATGGTTCTTCTAATTTGGTTTCATTAACAATTCCAAACTCGGTGGTTACTATAGAAAGCAATGCGTTTTATAATTGTTCAAATATGACTTCTATTAATATTGGCAATAGCGTAGGGGTTATTGGAAATAATTCGTTTAATAATACATTCTTAACAGATATTACTATTAATAGTTCATTTGTGTATAATAACGCGACTTCTTCTAGTGCGTTAGGAAGTTTGCTGGCTAATGCAAAAAATATATATGTAATTAAATCTATTGATAATGGGTCTAATAGTTATTTAACAAGTGACAAATTTAAACTATATCAACAAGAAGATAATTATAACATTTATTCTATTGCTACGTTTGATCGTGATTCAAATGGATTTATGTTTGCTTCGGTTAAAGGAGGTTTGTCAGTAGTAGGATATAATGGAAACAGTGAAAATGTTACCATACCAGAAACTTTTAATGGACAACCTGTTATTGAAATAGGTGAAAGTTGTTTTAAAGGTAATAATAATATTAAGAATATAAATCTGCCTAATAGTATTGTAAAGATAGGACATTCTGCATTTGCTAAATGTAGTAATTTAACAGAGTTTATTATACCGGATAGTGTGACAAACTTTGATACAAGTATCGCTATGGAAAGATCTCCGTTCTATAATTGTACTGGTCTAAGATCTGTTGTTATTGGCATGGGATTAAAATCAATTCCATATTCAATGTTTTATAACTGTAGTGGATTGACATCTGTGGTAATACCAGATAATATAACAAGTATAGGCAGGTATGCGTTTAATAATTGTTCTAGTTTGATGTCTATTACTATTCCTGACAGTGTGACAAGTATGTCGGGAGCCTTCTCAGGATGCTCTAATTTAGCTTCTGTAATTTTGTCAAAAAACATAACAAATATAGCAGATTCTATGTTTAGAGATTGTAGAAGCCTAGTTTCAATTGAAATACCTAAAGGAATAGTAAAAATCGAAGCAAGTGCATTCTCAAATTGCTCATCTTTAACTTATTTGGAGCTACCAGACAGCATTGTAAGTATTGGTAATAGTGCGTTTTATAATTGCGCAAATTTAAGGAATATTGTATTACCTGTTGGAATTACAACTATAAATAATTCAGTGTTTAGCGGTTGCAAAAGTTTAGATTCTATTATAATCCCAGATTCTGTAACTAAAATTGGAGAAAGTGCTTTTTCAAATTGTTCAAGTTTAACTAATATAGTGATTCCAGAAAGAGTTGAAAGCATAGGAAGAAATGCTTTTAGTTCATGTTCTAATCTAATAAAAATATACTTTAATACAAATGTTTGCCAGGGGATAACATCTAATAGTAATATTTTTGCTCGGTCAGGTCAAAATGGAGATGGAATAACGGTTGAGTTTGGGGATAATGTAAATATAATCCCAGAATACTTATTCTATACCTCGTATTCTAGTTCGGCAGCAAAAATAAAACAGGTTATTATTAGTAAAAATATATCTGTAATTGGTTCTGAAGCTTTTACAAATTGTTCAAATTTATCGGCGATTTATTTTGAAGGATCGCAAGACGACTGGCTAAATGTAATGGGGAATGAAAATATTCCAAGTTATACAAAAATTTTATACTATAATGAAGGTTGTGTTCATAATTTAGAAGAATGGAGATATTTAAACAATCTTCCATCTCAGATACTAACATTAGGAGAATGGGTCTTAGATAAAGAACCTACTTATGAAGAGGAAGGACATAGGCATTCAAAGTGCATTGTTTGTGGATGTGTTTTTGAGGAAGATATTAAGGCTCTGGCAAAATATACAATTGTAAATGATGAAAAATATCCTTATACTATTGATGGCGAAGGGGTTTTATCATCAGGGAATAAGGGAAGAAATGGTTCATCATCAACTTATACTATTACAGCAGATGAAAAACCTATTGTTATATCACTTGAATATAAAGTTTCCAGTGAAAAGAATTATGATAAGTTAACTATAAAAAAAGGAACAGAAATTTTAGTAAATGGAATTTCTGGTACTACAGAATATCAAAAACTTTCAGTAACTTTGCAGGCTGGAGAGTCTCTAACTATAACATATAGTAAAGATAGCGGTGGTGCAAAAGGAGATGATTGTTGCTATATTAGAAATATTGACATTACAAATTCTTAAAGCAAACAACTAAATAATAGTAAGCATAAGATTTAATCTTATGCTTATTTATTATATAAAAAATGATAATAATGTATAAATGTCACATTATGGCGAATTTGCTTGCCATAAAGTGGACAATATAGTATAATGAACACGGAGATTTTATGGATTTTGTGCCAGATAACACTGTTAATAAGTTGATTTTATTGTATGTATTAGATAAAATGGAAATTCCGTTAACCGAAAATTCTATTTTAGAGATATGTTCAAGCCAAAATGATTGGGTGCATTGGATGGATTGTAAAGAGTTGTTAGAACAACTTATACAGTCTAAATTTATTTATAAACCTAGCACGGATAATGACGAGAACAGATATAATATCACTGTAGCAGGCAGAGAGTGCTTGTCTCAATTTTACACTCGCATACCAGCCAGCAGAAGGGATGAAATAGCAACCTTTGCAAGTGAAAATAAATTAAAGTTTAAACGTAATCAAGAATATGTTGCAAAATCTTACAAAAACGCAGACGGCAGTTATATGGTAGATTTAAAGATATTAGAACCGCTTACTACAGACTCTATTTTTTCTATAAGCGTTAAAACAGATACTAGGCATAGTGCAACCATTGCATGTAAACGTTGGAGAGAACTTGCTCCAACTGTTTATGAATACATATATAGCAAGATTATTGAAAACTAAAAATTTGCAAAATGGTTATATAAATAAACAATAAAAGTAGATACGGCTACTTTTTTTGTTTTTTAATTACATATAAAAGTTTAAGATTAAATATAATAAGCATGGCAAAATTTAAAACTTTTTATAATTTAAATTCGTTACAAAAAAGGTTTGTTGCAAGTTTGCTTATAATTGTAGTGCTTTTTGTGGCTTTGCTGTGTAGAGTGTTCTATTTGCAAATTATAAATGGGAAGCATCTTCAAAGCCTTGCAGCAGAAGAGTGGTTAAGAGATTTGCCGCTGTCAAGCAAACGTGGCGAAATATATGATAGGTCAGGTGTAAGCCTTGCAACAACAATAACTACTTATGATGTGTATGTAAGGGCTAGGAATGTAACCGAACCTGCAAAACTTGCTGAGGATATTTCTAGCAAATTAGGTTTAGAGTATAACAAGGTTTACAATAAAGTTACAAACACAAGTTTAAGCGAGATGTTAATAAAAATGCAGGTGGAGGAAGAAGTTGCATTGTCATTAACAAAATTTGACGGAGTGTATTTGTCTCAAAACGTTGCAAGGGTTTATCCTTATAACAATTTGCTGACGCAAGTTTTGGGGTATTGCACAATAGACAATATTGGTCAAGCTGGATTAGAACTTTATTATGATAAATACCTAAAAGGCATAGATGGTAAAAGTTTAACTCAAACAAATGCGCAGGGTAAGGAAATTGAAAATTCACTAGGGTATTATATTCCAAGTGTGGCTGGTGCTGATTTATCCACAACAATAGACGTGCAAATACAATCAATTTTAGAACGAGAACTGCAAATTGCCTACGATGAAAACAAAGCATTGTCTGTTAGCGGTATTCTGTTGGATGCTAAAAATGGAGGAGTGTTGGCAATGGCAAACTTGCCGGGTTTTGACCTTAACAACATCCCGCGTGAAGATGTTGCAATGCTTCAAGCGCAAACAAAAAATTCTACTGTTGTTGACGTTTATGAGCCTGGAAGCACTTTTAAATTGATTACTCTTGCGGCAGCACTAAATGAAGGATTAACTAATACAGATGAACATTTTTATTGTGGCGGTAGCACTGTTGTAGACGGCGAAAAAATTAAATGTTGGAAAACGGTTGGACATGGTAGCCAAACGCTTACAGAGGCTTTTAAAAACAGCTGCAATTGTGTGTTTGTTAATCTTGCGCTTCGTTTGGGTGTAGACAAGTATTACGAATATTTAAAGTTTTTTGGCATA
>CANDFN010000062.1 GCA_947384015.1 uncultured Clostridia bacterium
GTTGTTGAAGGTAAAGATCCTCAAATTGTTGAAATTTTAGAAGTTTTAACTGCTGACTACAAACTTAACGACAAAGGTGAAGTTGAAAAAATTGTAGTTACAGAAACTGTAGAAACAAAAACAGCTGAAGTTAATAAAACTACAATTCAGTTTAAAGCAAAATATAAAGACGGAAAAATTATTGAGGTTTTAGCTGTTGAAACTGAAGGTTTTACTGAAACAATAGTCAAAGGCTCTAAATGTTGGACTAATGGAACAATTTATATTTATGCCCAACCTAAAGCAGACGGAACTTTACACACTCAAATTAATCCAGCTAAAAAAGGTAAAGACGAAACCGAAACTGATAAAATTGAAACAATTACTATTGGTTCTGGAGTAACTGCCACAACAATAGAAGTTAAAGTAGATGAAAAAGGTAACATACTAGAAATTTTAACTCCTGGTTATACTAAAGGTATTCATGAAGGTAGAGACGGCTGGTTAAATAAAAAAGGAACAATGTTTGTTCGTGTAGATAAATCATTTGTTCGTATAACCATCAAAAAAGCTTCTAAAGAAAGAAACGAAATTGATTTAGCTTCAATTTATGGCATAACAGGTGCTAAATTAGACCTTAACTCTGCTGAAGTATTATTAGCGAATAAGAGAGTTTATTACTTCAATCCTAAAACTGGCAACCTTCAAAACATAAAACCTTCTAACCTAGCATTACCTTTAACAGAATCTGATGTTGAGATTGCTGTTGAAAAATATAAAAAGAGAAAAACTGCTGATAGAAGAACTGAAGATATTGAAGAACATAAAGTTTAATAAAAATAAAAAGGCTAGTTTAAACTAGCCTTTTTTGTTGCATTTTGTTTTAAATATGTATGGTATGTATTTTAAAAATTAATGTATACTAACTATGTGTAATTATATAAAGAAGAAGGTTGGGAACTTTCTTCTTTTTTATATAAAATAAAAACCTAATAAATTGCTAATCATACTAGTGTGTTACATAGTTTAAGCCTTTCCGTTAGAGTGACAAATTTTTGTTATGCGGTAGGTTGCGCATTTTTTGCATTCTTCTATACCTGCATAACCATAATCTCTTGGTGTGTATTTTGTTGGATTATTTCCCATATACTCCCTCACTGCAGAGGTGTAAGCCAAGCGAAAATCGCTGTCCATATTAATTTTTGCAATGTGAGTTTTGTATGCGTTTTTTAGTAAGTTTTTATTACCAGACGATTTGTTTATTTTACCACCATATTGATTTATTGTTTCTATATATTCATTATCTATTAAGCTTGCACCATGCAAAACTATTGGAGTGTTTGGAATTGATTGCTCTATCTTTTTTAATATATCATAATGAATTTTAGGCTCGCCCTCATATTTATTAATGCCGTGATTTGTGCCAATAGCCACAGCCAAGCTGTCCACTCCAGTAAGGGACACAAATTCTTTAGCCTCTTTAGGAGAAGTAAAACTTTCTTTACCATTCTCTCCGTCATCATTAGCAATGTTTAATTGACCCAGTTCCCCTTCTACGCACACCCCACGTGCATGCGCATAATCTACAACCTTTTTAGTTAATTTTACATTTTGATCAAATGTGTAACGCGAGCCGTCTATCATAACACTATCAAAGCCTAATTTTATTGCACGTTTTACAACATTAAAATCTTTACCATGGTCTAAATGAACTGATATTGGTAATTTCATTTTTCTAACTCCTAAAATGATACCAGCCAGCACTTCGTCCGTAAAATAATCCATAGCAGCTTCACTAACCTGAAGAATTACTGGTGATTTTTGCTCTTTGCAAGCTTCTAACACCCCTATTAAAATTTCATAATTGGCAAAGTTAAAAGCTGGAACAATATAGTTCTCTTTCATCGCCTTCTTTAGCATTGTTACCTGTTTCATCAAACTCTCCTTTATTAAATTTTAGCACAAAAATATTTTTATGGCAATTTTTTAACAACCAAACCGCTAAAACTAAAAATTATTTTATAATGATTGTTAAAATATTTGCAAATAAAATCATTAAGTATTATACTAATATTAGTGAAAAATTCACAGGAGGAAATATGGAATTTAAAGGTAGTAAAACCGAACAAAACTTAATGACAGCTTTTGCTGGAGAAAGCCAAGCTAGTATGAAATATGGTTACTATGCTAGCCAAGCTAAAAAAGAAGGCTATGAACAAATTGCCGAAATCTTTAAACTTACTGCAGGTAACGAAACTGAACATGCTAAAATGTGGTTCAAATTATTACACAATGGCGCTGTGCCTACAACTAAAGAAAACTTAAAAGATGCTGCTTCTGGCGAAAATTACGAACATACAACTATGTATAAAGAATTTGCTGCCACAGCTAAAAAAGAAGGCTTTACTGCTATTGCTAAAATGTTTGAAGGCGTAGCTAAAATTGAGGCTGAACATGAAGAAAGATATAAAGCCTTGCTTGAAAATGTTAACAAAAACAAATGCTTTGCTAAAAAAGAAGTTGTTGTTTGGGTATGCCGTAATTGCGGTCATAAACATGTTGGCAAAACTGCACCAAAAGTTTGCCCAGTATGTGCTCACCCACAAGCATACTTTGAAGTAGAAAGCAAAAATTATTAAGATTTTTCACTTACTTTTTTCTAGAAAAAAGTAACAAAAAAGCAAATAAAAAAACCGTTGCATGTTACTTACACAAATGTTTGTAATAAAACTAATGCAACGGTTTTTTATTGTTTTTCTGTTTCTCTTTTATCTAAAAGAGAAAATTAAATAAAATAGTTATTTTAATCTATCCTTCTTTTTAACAAGTCCGCGTTCTTTACCATTATTACCAGGTGTGTAATACACCCTATCTTTAAGTTTATTTGGCAAATACTGTTGTTTTATATAGCCGCCAAAATCATGTGGGTATTTATATGCTGGCGGATTTTTTTCATCATAATGATAATTCTTTAAATGCTCTGGCACATTATCATCTGGGTTAAATTCAGCATCATGTTTAGCAGCGTTCATAGCAACTACTACACTGTTAGACTTCTCTGCTTCGCATACATAAATTATAGCATGTGCAAGTGGAATATTACCTTCTGGCATGCCAAGATTTTTAACTGCATTCATAGCAACCATGGCCATAAGCGCAGCGTTACTATCTGCCATACCTACATCTTCACTTGCATGTGCAATTAAACGTCTGCAAATTAAAAGAGGATCACAACCAGCAGCTATTAGACGCTGAGCATAATAAAGTGCGGCATCACTATCACTACCACGCAAACTTTTGCAGAATGCGCTTAACATATTATAATATAAATTTTCGTCAACTGAAACAACCGGTTGTTGAATACACTGGCTAGCAACTAATTGTGTTATATGTATACTACCAGTTTTGTCTGGAGCGGTGGTTGTTATTGCAAGTTCTAAAGCATTGTAGCCAGAGCGCAAATCTCCATTACAGAAGTTTGCGAAATGATTTAACGCATCAAGTTCTAACTTTAATTTCAGTTTTCCGTAACCTCTCTCTTTATCTTTAACCGCACGCAATAAAGCATCTTTTATATCTTCTACCTGAAGTGGTAAAAATTTAAAAACTCTACATCTACTTACAATAGCCGGCGTCATACTTATGTGAGGATTTTCTGTTGTTGTGCCAATAAATGTTATATAACCACGCTCAACAGCTTCTAACACACTATCACTTTGAGCTTTGCTCCACCTATGACATTCATCCAAAATAAGCAATGTTGTTTTACCCGTAAGTTCAAAATTCTGTTTTGCCTTTTCCATAACTTTTTTAGCATCCGCAACACCGCTAGAAACAGCATTAAGTTTTACATATTCTAGATTAAGCGTATTTGCTATAATAAAAGCAAGGGTTGTTTTGCCAACTCCAGGAGGACCATAAAAAATACAACTACCCAGCCTGTTGGCCTTTAAAGCACGCCTAATTAAACTATCTACCCCTACAACATGTTTTTGCCCAACAAACTCATCTAGTGTTCTGGCACGCATACGCTCTGCCAGCGGAGTGTTGCTATAGGCATTAAATTCTTCTTCATTCTTATTCATATTATTATTATATCAAATATTTTATAATTTTCCAAGTTTTTGATTTATATTAACTACTTTTAATGTGTTTTTTATTTTATATGTTATAGTAAATGGCAATAAATATTTATTTTGCTTAACTTCTAACTTATTACTATCAGCCGAAATGTTTAAAATGCTTTTTACTGCGTTTATATACCTCTTTACCAGCGTGCAGTTATTTACATCAAAAAGATTGTTTACAAGCTGAATTAGGGCTTGTTGTTTTAAACTATATAAATCAAATTGAGCCGATTTTATATTTATATTAAATAGTCTATAATACGATTTACAATTAAATAGAATTTTAACTTTTCCAAGCGCATTAAAATAAAGATCGCCATTGTTTAGACATATACTATTAACATTTTTTATAGCTATTGTATTAACTCCTTTTTTTAAATAAACACAGTTTTCTATTTGCATTAGTTTTACATCACCAACAAAAATCTTATGTCTTTTATAAGAATTAAAAATCAAACCACATTTTGTTAAAACTAGATTTGGCAACGGATGTGTTTTATTTTTTAATTTATAAATAACTAAAAAAATTAGAACTAAAGCTATAAAATAAGTAGAAACTATAAAAAACATAATAAATTTTAGCCAACTGTGTTATTTTTTATAATTTATAAAGCAAAATAAAAAGTTTATAATAATTAAAAATATTTGACAAAAAATAACTTAAATTATACAATACAAATAAGGAGAAATTATCTCCCCGTAATTGTGCAGATAAAGAATCAAAAACATCCTTTATTGACAAATTAAAAACTAAATTTTTAGGAGGGTTTATGAAAATTAAAATTGGTATTAATGGTTTTGGCAGAATTGGTAGGCTTGTTTTACGCGCAAGTGCAGAGAGGGACGATGTTGAAGTTGTTGCTATTAACGACCCTTTCTTAACACCTGATTATGCTTGCTATCTTTATAAGTATGACACTGTTCATGGCATTGCTAAGGACGACCTTAAACAAACAGCTAACGGACTTAAATTAGGTAGAAAAAATATAGCTTTCTTTGCTGAAAAAGAGCCAGATAAAATAGATTGGAAAAGTGCAGGTGCTGAATATATTATAGAATGCACAGGCGTATTTACAAAACTTGAAGATGCTAGCCGTCATTTAAAAGGTGGGGCTAAAAAAGTTATTATTAGTGCACCTGGTAAAGGAGGCGTTCCTACTTTCGTTATGGGCGTCAACGAACAAAATTATGAACCAAGTATGAATGTTGTATCTAATGCAAGTTGCACAACAAACTGTCTTGCCCCATTGGTTAGAGTTATAGACGACGTTTACGGTATTGAAGAAGGGCTTATGAGCACCATCCACTCTACAACCGCAACGCAACTTACCGTAGACGGAATTTCTAAAAAAGATTGGCGTGGTGGACGTGCTGCCAGTGCAAATATTATACCAAGTTCCACAGGTGCTGCAAAAGCAGTTGGAGAAGTTTTGCCTAATCTTAAAGGTAAATTGACTGGTATGAGTTTTAGAGTGCCAACAATCAATGTTAGTGTTGTAGACTTTACAGTAAAACTTAAAAAATCTACCACTTACGAACACATCTGCAAAACAATGAAAAAATATGCTAAGGATGTTATACCTAATGTTTTAGCGTATACAGACCAACCTGTCGTTTCTTCTGATTTTATTGGCGATAGCCACACTTGTATATTTGATGAAAAAGCAGGCATTATGCTAAGCCCTAACTTTGTTAAACTTGTTGCTTGGTATGATAATGAATGGGGTTACTCTTGCAAATGTTTAGACCTAGCCTGCCATATGGCAAAAGTTGAAACAAAAGCTA
>CANDFN010000063.1 GCA_947384015.1 uncultured Clostridia bacterium
ACTGCAACTATTAACGCTATAGCTGTTAGGGCAGAAGTAACAAAGTATAATAAATTGTTCCAATTAAATGGTTGTTTTGGTTGTTGTTCGTTTTCGTCAGGTTCTTCTTTTTCATCTTCGTTTTGAACAGTTGTTAATTTCATTGTTGTGTTGTTAGTTTCAATTTTATTAAACATATCTTCTTCAATAATTGATAGGTTTATATTTGCAATGTATAATGTGCCTTGAACTTTAACATCTTCGCTACCAAACGAGATTGTGACATAAGAAGTTGTATCGCTAGATGGGTGAATGTAGAAGGTATAAGTAGTCCAACCGTTTACAGATTTAACCGCGTTAAATTGTTCAAAATTTGTTAAACCAAAACTAGCGCCAACAGTGTTCGCATCTACTGTTCCGTCTTGGTCATCCCAAGTTAAGTCTTTAGTATAAATGCTAAATGTTAATTTGTAGTAGTTGCTTGCAGATAGAGAAAATCCGCTTAAAGATTTAGTTTTATAACTAGTAGGTTCGTTTGCAAAGATAGATAAAACTTTGTTGCTATTAGCATCTAAAAGTTTAACATCTACATCGTCTAAAGTAATAATGTCTACAATAGAGTAGTTTGCACTACCAGTTGCAAAGTTGTTTTCATCAATAGCAAATGTTAAACTTGCTTTGTTACCAGCGGCTTGGCTGTTAAATACTGCTTCTGTTGTGGTTGTTGATTTTGCTTCGTCTAAGAAGGCAACAGCAACTCCGTCTTGTGCTTTTGTAGAGATTTTTAAATACACATCTAAATCTTGATTGCCTGTGTAAAGATATAAACTTGCTGGGCTAGAATATTTAAAATATTTATCATAATCTGCAGTAGTTATAGTTTTGCTAACTAAAACTACTTCTTGACCATCGTTGTAAGTTATAAGTGAAAAGTTTGCGTTAGAGTGGCTTGCTAATACATTTGCACTAAATTTGTAGTAGTTGCCAGCAGTGCATTTTATAACTGGGCTGGTGTAGGCCAATTCTTTTTGAAGATTGGTATATAACATCAACATGTTTGTATTTACTGGGCTTTGTGGGATGCTTGCAATTAATGGGTCCGGAAGATTGCCTTGCGCCGTTAATTCTGCAATTTGACTGTTGTTTATAACGCCATGTATAACTTTGCCGTCGCCGTTAGATTCGTCTTTAACTGTCCAGCCATTTGGTTTTGCTGGGTATGGGGTAGAGTAATCTTCAATTTCAATAATGTCAAAATCTCCGTTAGTAAGATAATCTGAAGATAATGTTCTTGTAACTAGGTTTAGTTTTGTAGAGTTAGTAGAAGAATTATTATAATTATCATAATTACATAATTCTACAACAACGCGAGATAAATACAAGTCTGCACTACCAGTTGAACTTCCGTCTATTCCGCCAACCGAAAGAACTAAGTTGTAATAGGTATCTTTTCTTGCATTAGATAAAACATAAAAACTATATGCGACATAATCATTTTTAGGGTTTTGAGTAGTGCTTGTAGAAGTAATTGCAATGTTTGCGTCTTTGCCGTCTTCTGCATCTTTTTCTACAAGGTTTAAACTGGTAGAACTAACACTTGATGCTTTTACATATGCTGTAACTTTGTAAGCTAAATTCTTTTTAAAGCTAATAGTTTCTTTCATTGTTAGTTTTACATTACTGCTGTTTGCAACTAAATGTAATGCGCTTTCTACAGTTCCGTCTGGTTCGGTTGTTGTGTAAGACTTTTCGCAACTACCTTCTGTATCAAAGTCAAGTCCATTTTGAACAGAGTAGGTTTTAACAAGGTTGGTTGTATCTTTATCAATAGAAACATAATTGTTTGTAGATAAACTATTTTTTAAATCGGTAAGCTTATCGTCACTTGTTTTAACTAAAGAAAGATTGTCAAACAAAACTGTGCCTTTACCATTTAAAAACATTCCTAATTTTAAGTTGTAAGTAGAAATGCTGTTGGTAGAAATTAAGAAATAATATCTTTGCCATTGGGTTTTAGATAAAGCTGGTGTGTTTTCATTTCTAGAAAGAACAGTGTCTATATTTTCTATTTTTGCAATAATTGCATCGTTATCGTTGTTGTCATAAAGGTATAAAGCACCAACACCGCCATAATTATCAACATCTAATGTAAGCACATCTACAGATAAAACATAGTTGCTATCGGCTTCTATATTAATTTGGTTGTCTGTAGTAGTGTAACCAAATTTAACATCAGCATATTCGGTTTTGGTTGTTGCTTGGTCACCTTCTGTTGTGGTAGATTCAACTCCACTAGAAATCATTAAAACGCGTTGTTCGGTTGATGTGTTTGGATTGGTGGGGTAAATGCTATTGTATTTTGAGTTGTCTAAATTAATTATTCCTGCAGTTACATGATTGTTGGCAATTGTTGAAGAAGTTTCGTAATTGCTAGAACTTGGTTGATATGGATAATTGCTAGATTGAGAACTGTTAAAATTAGGGTCTTTTAATGTAGTAGTAGGTTCATCTGCTATGGTAGCATATAAATTGTTTGTTAATTGAACAGGTTTAAATGTAAAACAAAAAATTGATGCAACAAACATTGCAATTAAAACTAAAATTATGGAAATTTTACTAGATTTTATTGATTTTTGAGCGTGTTTCATAATACCTCATTTAATTATCTCTTTAAACTTAATTATTATAATATAAATACAAAAAAAAGGCAAATAATTTTTACTCTGTTGCAGATAATAATTGTATGAAAAAGGTAAAAAAATTGCATATATTTTTGTTCGGCGCATTGGTGGGTGTAATAAATGGTTTTTTTGGTGGCGGAGGAGGAATGATAGTTGTTCCTCTTTTAACAAAATTGTTCAAGTTAGAGCAAAAAAAAGCACAGGCAACAGCATTGTTTATAATTTTGCCAATAAGCTTAGTAAGTGCCATTGTATACTTGTGTTATAACTCTATAAATTTTAAACAAGGTTGGCCTGTTATTGCTGGTATTGTTGGAGGAGGCATAATAGGTGCAACGCTTTTAAACAAATTAAACAATAAAGTTGTAAGAGGTATTTTTATTTTTATGATGGCGCTTGGTGGCGTTGGTATGCTTATTTGGGGTTGATATGCTTTTTTGGGAAATTTTTGCAGGTGTTCTAGGTGGAATAATTGCTGGTATGGGCATGGGTGGAGGAACATTAACAATACCTATATTAACCATATTTTTGCATTATAAACAAATTAATGCACAAGGTCTGAATCTTATTGCTTTTTTGCCAACCGCAGTTATTGCACTTATAATTCATATAAAAAACAAACTAGTTGTGTTTAAACAAACATGGTTGCTTGCTTTAACAGGTTGTTTGTTTTGTGTGGGTTCAGCAATACTTGCCAACCATATTTCAAACAATATACTAAAAAAGGCATTTGCAATATTCTTAATAGCACTTGCAATTTGGCAGTTGGTTGAATTTATTAAGGAAATAAAGAATAATAAAGATAAAACAAAAAAATAATTTTATAAAGAATTTATAAATGAGCAATGCAACATTACAATTTTTATAAGATCATATTTTAAAACTGAGGAGTGGTTTGCCTCGTTTATATTATCTTTTAAGCCTTTTGTGCATTCTGCAATGTCTAAAATATAGTTTTTTGATGCAAGTTGGGTAGGGTTGTTAAAAAAGTTTTTTATATCATCAGTTTCTTTTAAGTAATTATCGTATAGCGAGGTTAAGTTTAAAGATAACTGGTTTATGTTATCTGCCGAGGTGTCATATCTGGTAATTGCGGTATATAATCCCTCATACAAAGTTTTGTTTGCTTTGTTTATTTTTGTTATAAACTGTTGCTCTTGCTTAGAAAGATTTTTGTTTGTTTTCAGTTTATCCTGTTCTATGGTGAAAATTTTAGTGCTAGGGTAGGTTTCTATTAAATTGCTACACACGCTTTCTGCATCTTCTTTTGATAAATAAAAACTTGTAAGCACATGATAACTTCCGTCATAATATACATAGCCAGCCCCACCTTTAGATTGAATTTCTCCTGCAAGGGAGGTGGCATCAGTATATTTAAAAAAGTTTCCAACTTCCACAAAAAAGTAATTATCATTTCTACTTATATTAGTGCTTATAAAAAATGCTAGCCCCATTAAAATAATAATTGCAATTACAATTACAGTAAATCCCTCTTTTTTAGTTGTTTTAACCCTTTTGTTATATAAAGAATAGTTAAATTGATAACTTTGCATAATTATTATATAAAATAATAAAAATTTTTATGTTTAATGGCAGGTTGTAGATAAAAACCTGAAAACTGGTTATATAATTTAATTGAGGTGAGATATGAAAATAAAACCATTGTATGATAGAGTGCTTATACTACCAGAGCAAAAACAAGTAAGTCAAAGTGGAATATTAATACCGCAAACAGCGCAGGAACAACCTCAAATTGGAAAGGTTGTAGAGGTTGGAGATGGCGAAAGTTGTGATATGGACAAGGTTGGTATGAAGGTTGCGGTTGGCGATTTGGTAATGTTTAATAAATTTGCAGGCAATGAAATAAAAATAGAAGATAAAACTTATATTTTAATTAGACAAATAGATTTAATAGGGGTTATTTATGAGTAAAATTGTGTTAACAAAAGCAGAAGCAAAAAATAAACTTTTAAATGGAGTAAAAACGCTAACAGATGCGGTAAAAATTACACTTGGTCCAAAGGGTAAAAATGTTATATTAGAGGTTGGAACCGAGCCGTTAATTACAAATGACGGAGTAACAATTGCTAAACATATAAGTTTTGAAGACAAAGCAGAAAACTTAGGTGCAAATGTTATAAAAAGCGCCTGTGTAAAAACTAACGATGTGGCGGGAGATGGAACAACAACCGCAACTCTGTTGACTTATACAATTTTTAGTGAAGGATTAAAATATACAAATATGGGTGCAAATCCCATTTTTTTACGTAAAGGCATAAATAAGGCTATAGTGTTTATTGTTGACGAGATAAAAAAACAAACGGTTTCGGTTAAAGATTATAATGCTATTAAGCAAGTAGCAAGTATATCTTCTGCAAATAATTTAGTTGGCGAGCTTATTGCAGAAGGTTATAAAAAAGTAGGATTTAACGGCACGCTAATTGTAGAAGATGGGGTTGGCACAAAAACTACTTTAGATGTGGTAGAAGGTGTGCGTTTGCCTCGCGGGTTTTTAAGCCCATATATGTGTGTTAATGGTGGAACCATTGCAGAACATGAAGAACCATACATATTAATAACAGATAAACGAATAACAAATGCAAATGATGTTTTGCCCATTATGGAACAGGTTGCAAAAGTTAATGGGAGTTTGGTGATTATTGCAGATGATGTTGAAGGCGATGCCCTAAACACGATAGTAATTAATGATGTAAGGAAGAGTTTTAATTGCTTATGTGTTAAGGCTCCGTATTATGGAGAAAGAAAAGAGGATGCACTAAAAGATTTGGCATTAATATTAAATGCAAATTTAATGTCTGGTAGTGTGTATAAAAGTTTAGAAAATTTAACGCTTCAAGAACTTGGTAGATGCAAAAAAGTTAGGGCTGATAAAGATAACACAACTATTCTTGGAACTAATTATGATAAACAAAAAGTAAATGAAAGAATAGAAGAACTTAAACAACAAAAAGCGCATTCAGTAGGTTATGAAAAAGAGTGTCTAGAACAGAGGATTAATATGCTTACTGGTGCGGTTGCAATTATAAAAGTTGGTGCTAATAGCGAGATAGAACTTAAAGAAAATAAACTGCGTATAGAGGACGCAATTAACGCAACAACATCTGCAATAGAGGAGGGCGTTGTTGCAGGCGGAGAGATCGGAAGAGCACACGTCTGAACTCCAGTCACCATAATACATCTC
>CANDFN010000064.1 GCA_947384015.1 uncultured Clostridia bacterium
TAACTAGATTATTTTTATCTATTTTAGATAAAACGCTTGCTCTATCTATAGCATCTTGTAATTGTTCTTTATTAATTGTTACTGTTGTAACAAAATCTTTTGGAACAATTTGGCGGTAGTTTATAAATTGACCGTCTATTAAACGATTAATTATTACAGTGTCGCCTAAATCAACCATAATATTGTTAGAATGAACATAAACTTTAACTAATTCATCTCCATCCATCATTTTTGCAATTTCTACGATATTTTTGCCCGGAACAACTAAACTAAAGTCTTTAGTAGCAAAATTTATTGCTTTATTACTTAAACTTAATCTGCAACCATCAACAGCAACCGCTTTTATAGTTTTATCACTTGCGCTTACTTCAAACAAAATACCTTTTAAAACAGGCCTGCTTTCATCAACAGCTATAGCATAGCTAACAGTATTTACCAAAGTTTTAAAATCATTTTTAGTTAATTCAAAATAATCTTCTTTTGCAACTTCTTTAATAGTAGGAAATTCTACAACATCCATGCATTGCAAACATCCCATACTATCTGTATAAGATATTGTCAATTGACTTTTTTCATTTAACTCGCAAGTAATTTGTTCATTTGTTAGTTTACGGATATATTCTCCAAACAATCTACCTGGAACAACAGTTTCTCCCGCAGATTCACATTCTGCACGAATTGTTTTTTCTACGCTCATTTCAAGATCGGTTGCAGATAAAACAAGTTTATCTTCTTTACATGATAATTTTATGCCTTCCAAAATTTGTGAAGTTGTTTTGTTGCTAAGTGCTTTACTAACCACATTTATTGCTTCACTTAAGTCTAATCCGTCACACCTAAATTTCATAATTTCCTCGCTAGTTTCATGTTACATAACTATAATATCAAAAACGAATTTATATGTCAATCAAAAATGTCAAAAAATATATAAGTTTTTATTTTTTTGTTTGTTTTATTTTTTGTAGATTTAGTTTATTTATTATAAATAATAAATAATTAAAAAAATTGCCCTAAATATCTATAAAATATCTATTTTTTAGTATTTTATACACACGCGTAACACGCGCTTAAATTTATATTTTTTTATTAATTTTTTGTATCAGTTTTTTTATTATTGTGTGTGGAAATGTGGACAAGTTTTTTATTCACAATATATAGTGTTTTTTGGTAAAAATTTCTACAAAAATATACAAAATTTATTCACAATTAATGTGCACAATTAAGTTTACAAATTGTGGATTAAATAAAAACAAGTGTGTATAACTGTGGACAAGTTAAAATTTTAACTTTGGTGTAAAATAAAATTTTTACCAAATTCAAACTGTTTGCAATTTATTTTTGATTATGGTATAATGCAAAAGAAATTTAAAAGACTAAAGAGAATCCTTTGGAGTTTGAAGAATTTCATATTAAATTTCATGTTATAAGATAATTCCACAATCTCATGAAGAATTTTCTATTTGATACGGTCTTTTATATAAATTTCCTATTAGAAAATGATTATAAAGGAAAAACTTGTTGTTCCTTTATATGAGGAGCAACCGAGCAAAGATGAAGTTTGCACGGTTATGTGCAAAAAATATATAGCAAGAGTTGCGACGTGCAGAGGTGTCTGAGCGGTTTAAAGAGCATGATTGGAAATCATGTGATGTGAAAGCATCCGCAGGTTCAAATCCTGTCCTCTGCGCCAATAAGGGATAAAAATGAAAAATATATTAATAGATGTAGATGATACTTTAACAAAGTTTTTAAAGCATAGAAATAATTTAATAAAGAAATATATAAAAACAAAAAATTTGCCTTATAAGATTTTAGATATTAATTGCACAAAATCTGCAAAAGTAGCAAACTGGCCAATTGAAGAATGTATAAATTTTTGGCAAAATGTAGGAAAAAATGCTCAACTAAAGTGTCCAACACAAAAGAATTGTGCAGAAGTTATAAACAAACTAAGAGAGACAGGCAATAAAGTTTTTATAGTAACAGCACGCCCAGATATATATTTTGAGGCGTATAAATACACAAAGCTTTGGTTAGATAAAAATAATATCTGTTATGATACATTAATTGTTGGTAAGCAGGATAAGAAACAAACTATGATTGAAAACAAAATAGATTTAGTAATAGACGATTCTGTTTCAACCATAATTTCCGCACAAGAATTAAACATAAAATCTATTATTTTCACAACAAAGGAAAATAAAAAGTTTATGACTCCTGTAAACTGCACTAGGGTAAAGAACTGGAGACAAATAGAAAATCTATTAAAATATTAGAACATAAGTTTTATTAATTTTACAAAAAATTGCAAAATACGACAAAATTATTTGCCGTATAATTTTTATTGTGATAACATTTGTTTTGTTTTTGTTATGAAGAAATTTAAGAATTTATCTTTTGCTATATATGTAGTTGCAGTTGTCCTTGTTGTTGTAGGCGCTGTAATTTTTACTTCAATTAATAATAAAAGTAATAATGATAATAATTCTAACAATGTTAGCAACTCTAACACCACAGTAAACACCACTACAAATAATATTAACTTTTCAATTAACTGCAGCGATAGTTATATAATTTATGTTGATAGTGTTTTAATTTTTGAAAATAATTTCTATAGCTGTAATAAAGCTGTAGATATAAAAATTAATAGTGAGGGAGATTCTTCCTTTGCACGTTTTGTAAACAATAAGTTTTCTGCAACAAAGAAAGGTATTTATTCGTTAGATTTTTATGTTGACGATAAACTGCAACATTCTATATTTATAAGTGTTATTGAAAGTAAACTTAATACAATATTTTCTTTAGGGGAAGAGTTAGATTTAACAAAATTTAAAGAAAATGAAAATTCTATTTGTAACATAGAAGGCTCTAACTTTATAGAAAAAGACGGTAAAGTTATTGCTACTACTGCAGGCTTTACAAATTTAGAAATATCTACTAAAATTGACGATTTTGTTACAAAAATAGATAAATTTATGCTAAAAGTAACACCTATTGTTAAGATTTTTAACTCTTATTATGAAGAAATGATAGATAATGCTATTACAGTTTTTACAAATGATAATGTGGGTATTTTTATTATAGAAGTTACTACAGATTTGATAAACCCTATAGAGTGTAGTGTTGATGTGAATTTTTCTAATTCTAATATTATAATTATAAATCAAGACCCAATATTTGTGGTTAGTGGTGAGAATAATGCAACAAGTGGAGAAATTTTTTTAACAGTTGAAGCAAATAATCTTGTAACAACTATAACATTTACTATTAATTTAGTAGAAGAAGGAAATTAGTTTTAGAATAATAAAAAGTTTGATAAAAATATTTATATTTGGTATAATTGATATATGGATATAGAAAACATTGGAGATGAATTACAAAGATTAATAGACAAATTTGAGCTTACCAAAACAGGTTTAGGCTTAGATGTTTTATCCGAGCGTTTAACTAAACTTATGAAAGAAAGGGAGAGCTTAACTTTTTGGAACAATTTAGATTTTGCAATGCAAACAAACAAAGAAATTAAAGCATTACAAGATTTGTTTACAGAAGTGCAAAGTGTTCAAAGCCAATTATCATCTTTAATAGATATGGTAAAAAGCTTAGAAAAAGAAACAGATATAGAAATGCTAAACCTTGCTTTTACCGAACTTTTAGATTTAAAAGAAAAGGTAGATGACTTAAATGTTAGAACTTTTTTAGATGGTAAGTATGATAATAATGATGCTATTATAACAATTCATTCTGGTGCTGGTGGAACAGAAGCTCAGGATTGGGTTGTTATGCTTGCGCGTATGTATAAGATGTATGCACAAAAAAATCAACTAGACTATACTGTTGTAGATAAGTTAGACGGAAATGACGCTGGTTTAAAATCTATTGTTATTATAATGAAAGGCGACTATGCTTATGGCAAGATGAAAGGAGAAATGGGTGTTCATCGTTTAGTTCGTATTAGCCCTTTTGATAGTAATAAACGTAGACATACAAGTTTTGCATCAGTAGAAGTTGTGCCAGCTATTACAAATGAAAGTCCGGTAAAAGTTAATAATGAAGATTTAAAAATAGACACTTATAGAAGTGGCGGTGCGGGTGGACAAAATGTAAACAAGGTAGAAACCGCAGTGCGTATAACACATCTCCCAACAGGAATTGTTGTTACTTGTCAAAACGAACGTAGCCAACTTCAAAATAGGGAAATTGCATTAAAAATATTAACTTCAAAATTAGTTGCATTAGAGGAAGAAAAGAGAAGACAAAATCTTAATGACATAAAAGGTGATTTAAAGCGCATAGAATGGGGTAGCCAAATTAGAAGTTATGTGTTCCAACCATATACAATGGTAAAAGACCATAGGACAGATTACGAAACAAGCAATGTAACTGCAGTTATGGATGGAGATTTAAATCCTTTTATAAATGAATATCTAAAAAAATCGCATATAAAATAAAAAACGGGTAAACTACCCGCTTTTTTAGTTTCTTGCAATTTCTTTAATATAATCCCAAATAGTTGCTTCGTTATGGGTGGCGGTTGCTAATAAGTTAATTCTTTCTACAACAACACCATTTATAACAATCTCTGCATTACCAACAATTTCGCCTTGAACTGATGAAATTAGTTTATTTGGTAGATTATAATTAATGTTATAGTTTAATTCTTCACCCTTTTTTACAACTGTAGAATATTCTCTTTCTGCAACAATAGGTGTAAATCTATCTTGTCCCTTAATTTTAATATCTCTATTTAATAGGCAAGAATTGTTAAAAATTGTTTTAGTTTCGTATTCAGCAAAACCATAATCTAACAGGTTACTAGCAATACTAAAGCGTTCTTTACTATTATCAGCACCAAGAACAACGGCAATTAGCCCCATGTTTTGTTTTTCAGCACCAACAGCAAGGCAATATTTAGCTTCGTTGGTAGAACCTGTTTTACCACCAATACAACCTTCATAAAATCTGCTTAAACGATTAGTGTTTGTCATCTGGGTTATTCGTCCACTAGGATGAACAAAGTCTTCCATCCATATTGATGAATACTTGTGATAGGTGTCGTGTTTTAAAACTTCGTTTAAAAGAACTGCTTGGTCATATGCTGAAGAGTATGCCCCTACACTAGGTAAGCCTGTGCAGTTTACATAATTAGTATCTTTTAAATTTAACTCATTTGCACGCTCGTTCATTCTGCGCACAAAATTATTTTCGCTACCGGCAAGATGTTCTGCCAGTGCAACGCTACTATCATTGGCACTTGCAACAATTACAGATTTTAAGAGTTCTCCAATTTTATATTTTCCGTTAGCATCAATAAATACTTGACTTCCGCCCATGCCACTAGCATTTTCACTTACAATAATATAATCGTCTAAACTTAAACGTCCGGCATTTACTTCTTCAAGCGTTAATAAAACTGTCATTAGTTTTGTAACACTTGCTATTGGTAAATGTTCGTGACAATTATTTTCGGCTAAAATATTACCTGTGCTACGTTCTATTAAAACACTGGCCTTACAATTAGGAAGTTCTGTTTGTGCATTATAAATAGTTATTATGTTTTTAGGAATAAAGGCTGTTGATAAAATTAATAAAACTAAAACGATTAATACAAATTTCTTTTTCATATAGTCTCCTTTACTTTATTGTTAGTATTAATTAAAAATTTATGTAGTTTTGAAGGTTTTTTATAGATATAAGTTTAGTTTAAATTTTTACAAATTTTAACATTATAAAATAATTGTCTTTTTAATAGTTAATAAATAATAAATTTTATAAAAATAAATTTTTGTTAATAAAAAGTGCTAAAAAGCAACAATAAAAGACAAAAAGGTATAAAAAGGTAT
>CANDFN010000065.1 GCA_947384015.1 uncultured Clostridia bacterium
GTTTTTATAACAATATTTTACCACATTCGCGTTGTTTTTACAAACGATTTTGTAAGATTATGAAAGAATTTATATAATTAATTATATAAAGGCAATTAAATAAAAAATAAAAGCACATTATACTATGCTTTTATTGATGAAACTTATTATAAATATTTTGTGCAGTTGTTTTTGTAACGCCTTTTGTTGATTGCAGCTCTTCTAATGAGGCATTTTTAATTCGTTCTATTGTGCGAAATTTTGATAGCAATGCGCGTCTTGTTGCTGCACCAACACCTGTTATACTTTCTAAACCGCCTTTATACATACCCTTAGCACGAAGTTGTCTGTTAAAAGTTATTGCAACACGGTGAGCCTCGTCACGTGCAAGCTGAATTAGCCTTAATGAATAACTGCCTTTTTGTAGAATGTATGGTTGACTTTGATTTGGTTTAAACACCTCTTCTTCACGTTTTGCAAGGCTAATTAAATCGTTAGGATAGCCAAATTTATCCGCCACCTCTTTAACAGAACTAAGCTGTCCTTTTCCTCCATCTATAACAATTAAATCTGGCATAGAAGAAAAGCTTATATCATCACCATTAAGTTCGGTAAAACGACGAGTTAATGTTTCTTTCATAGAAGCAAAGTCATCTATAAAATCTACCGTATTAATCTTAAACTTCCTATACATCTTGGGCGCTTTTTCTCCATTTATTAAAACAACCATACTAGATACTGTATATGTTCCATAAGTATGAGAAATATCGTAACACTCAATTCGTTTTGGTTCTCTTGATAAATTTAAATCTGCCTTAAGTTGTTTTACTGCACCTATACTTGCGTTAACTTGTTTTATTGTGCGCTCTAAATTCTTTTCTATATGATTACGGGCATTATTTGCGGCCATTTCTAACAACTTTTGCTTTACACCAAGTTTTGGCTTTGTTATTGTAATTTTTTTAGTAGTTAAACTGCTCAAATACAATTCTATATCATGAGTATCTATATCTGGCAAAATTATTTCTTCTGCTAATAATGGTTGAGCCGTATAATACTGCATAATAAATTGCGAATATGCTTCTTGTTCGGCTAGAAAGTTTAATATGTCGTAAGATTGAACCCCCTGTAATTTGCCACCTCTAATAGTAAGCACACACATCGCCGAAAACTCGCCTGATGTTACAAGATTAAATACGTCATAATCTTTAAGGCTATTTAAGCTAGTTAAAACTGTTGCTTTTAATTTAGTAAGCATTTTTAATCTATCACGCAACAATAATGCGGTTTCATAATTTTGATTTGCAGACGCTTGCTCCATTTTTGTTTGCAATAATTGCTCTACCTGTTTGGTATCTCCTTTTAAAAAGTTAATAGCCTCTTCCACCACTTTAAGATAATCCTCTTTTGAAATTAAGTGTGCACACGGCGCAGAACACAAGTGCATTTCTTTAAACAGACATGGTTTTAAAGGTTTGCCATTCTCTGCCAATTTTAACTTACATTTTCGCAAAGGAAAGGCATAATCTATTATAGATAGCACTTCTTTGGCACTTACACCCGCCATAAACGGTCCAAAATATTTATCATTTTTATTTAGTCTACGTGATATTTCAAAATGCGGATAATCTTCCTTCATATTAATTTTTATATAAGCATATGTTTTACTATCTTTTAAAAGGATGTTGTAATAAGGCTTATGTTTTTTTATTAAATTGTTTTCTAGCGCCAACGCTTCCATTTCATCATTTACGACATAAAAGTCAAAATCCACTACATTTTTTACCATGTTTGCAACTTTAACATGTTCTTGCTTACGCAAAAAATACTGACTAACACGTCTTTTTAGGTTAATAGCCTTACCTACATAAATTACGTTAGCGTCCTTATCTTTCATAATATACACGCCTGCGCAAGTTGGCAAACGCTTTATTTTATCCTTTATGATAATATTCACTAATAAATTATAACACAAAGTAAATATAATTTAAAATAAATTTTATATTATTTTCATACAATAGTTATGATAAAATTTTGTAAGCGTTTAATTTTACCTTTTAACATAGTGCTAATTGCTATCATTTGCATTTATTGCCTTATTGTTGCCATAAGAAAAGCCAACAACTATCAAATTTATACTAAACCTGAAATAGAAACAAAAATATATACAGTTTGGCATTGCGAAACTTTTGAAGGTGGCGGAAAATCTCGTTTAACATATTTGAAGAACATAGCACGAGAAATTGAAAAAGAAAATGCTGGTGTTCTAATAATGATAAAAACAATCAATCCAGAAGTTTTAGAAAGTGAATTGATTAACACTACTCCAGACATAATTTCATTTGGTTATGGCGTTGGCAATACGGTGTTACCTAAATTGTCTGCTTTAGAACAAACATATAATGTAAGAGATGAATTAATTGTTAGCAGTTCTTTTAACAGCAAAATTTACGCCTTGCCATATATGGTAAGTGGTTATGCAATGATTACACATAATGCTCAATCTACTAATTTTCACTGCGGACAAAACAACTACATTAACCCTAGCAACATTTACAACACCCTTAATTTAAAACCTGTTGAAACAGAAAGTCAATACGAAGCCTATAAAGATTTTGTATACGATAAAAAAGTTTCTCTTCTTGGTAGCGGGCGCGATGTTTATAGAGTGAGTAATCTTAATAATATAGGAAGAACCTCTGCCATGATTTTGCCTATAGATAGTTATACCGATTTAATTCAATATTTAGGCTTAATAAAAAGCGATAATATTACTAATAAATTTTTAAGTTTATGCTTAAGCGACGAGCATCAAAACAAGCTTACTGAATATAGTCTATTTAGCAGTAAATATCAAAAATTATACCACACAGGTTTATACTGTGAAATGGAAGATGCTATTGCAAAATGTAGTGTTCCAAAGGTGTTTTATGCTTAGTTTAACCGACTTTAAAACTGACGTAGATTTAAAACAATTTTGCACAATTCGCATTGGCGGCAAAGCAAAATATTTATATGAAGCCGACAATTTAGACAGCCTATATCAAGCGTATACCGTGTGTAAGTCACACAATATAAAGTATAGAATTATAGGGCTAGGTGCAAATTTAATTTTTGATGATTTAGGTTTTAATGGCGCAATTATCGTAAACCGTGCAAACAAAATTGTAAAACGAAACTGCTCACTTTATATAGATAGCGGCACTACCATTGGAGAAATTGTTAATTTCTGTTTTAAGCACGGTTTATCTGGGCTTGAAAGTCTTGCAGGCATACCTTCTACTATGGGCGGTGCTGTTATAAATAATTTGGGTGCAAATGCTTGTGAAATTGGAGAATTTGTTAACTATGTTATCTGTTTAGACAGCAATGGCAAAACTATAAAATTAAACAAAAAACAATGTAATTTTGCCTACAGAAACAGCTTATTTAAACAAGGCAATTTTATCATTTTAAAGGTAAAATTAACCTTATTTTATAATGAAAAAGAATACATAAAACAAGCAATATCTTCAAACATAAATAAAAAAATAACCACTCAACCTCTTAACCAGCCTAGTGCGGGAAGCGTGTTTAAACGTGGAGAAATAATCCCCTCTTTAGAGATTGACAAACTTGGGCTAAAAGGTTTAAAAATTGGCGGAGCAATGATTTCTACAAAGCATGCTGGATTTATAGTAAACATAGGAAATGCAACATGTAATGATGTTAAAAAGTTGATTGATAACATAAATACTAAAATAAAAAACAAATTAAACACATCTTTAAACCTAGAAATTGAATTTGTAGAATATTAAACTTTAGCTTTTATGGTCAAAATAAATATTGCAATGATTTGCTTTAAATTTTAATGTGTGCTATAATGTGGCTAGGAGTTTTTATGGGAATTTTAGCAGATTATCACACTCACACTAAATTTAGTAGGAATTATCACGGCAAAGGCACTGTTTTAGACAATGTGCGCGCTGGTTACGAAAAAGGATTAAGGCAGATAGCCATTACAGACCATGGTTTTAATCAAAAAATGTATGGAATTAGACGTAAAGACATGCCTCAATTACTTAAAGATGTTGAAGAAGCTAAAGAGTTATACCCTATTGAAGTTTTAGTAGGCGTTGAAGCAAACTTAATCTCATCTTCTGGTGACATTGACATCACAGAAGAAGATGAAAAGAATTTTGATGTTTTGGCGTGCGGTTTCCACCGTTTAGTAAAATCTACAAGCAAAAAGGAACAATTTAGTTTTGTGCTAAAAAACATCTTATGTGAGCTTTTTCACCATACAAGTAAAAAACAAATAGAAAAGAATACTAACGCATACATTCAAGCTATGCGCAAATATAATATTGACATTATCACACATCTTAATCATGCCATTAAAGTAGACGTAGAACAAGTTGCACGTGTTGCAAAAGAAACAAATACTTATATAGAATTGAACGGTAAACGTCTTGGCATGAGCGATGAAGAAATTTTAACCTGCTACAACCTTGGCTGTAAGTTTATTTTAGGTAGCGATGCACACTCTCCTAAGCGTGTTGGAGATTGTCATTTGGGACTTGAAGCAATTTTAAGGCTTAAATTACCTACTTCTTGTGTTGCAAATTACGATGATTTGCCTAAATTTAAACGTCATAGCAAAAAAGGGAAAGCAGATGCCAGAGATTAAGCCACAAATAGTTGACAGCATACCAGAAAAAAACTGTTGCGGGATTATTTTTGCCCGTTTAATGTTTTTTATGTCTGCTCAAACTGTAGAGGCCGGCTATCTAATTAATGCTAACGAAAATATTGTTAATAAATTATCTCGTATTATAAATAACTTTTATCCAGAAACCGAGCTGAATATTTGGAACAACAACATTTTAGTTTCCGGCAACACTTTTGCACTTAATCAAGATTTAGATTATGACAGTCTGTTCAATTTGCCTTCTTATGAAGAATGTTGCAAACTAACCCTTTTAAAAGGCTTATTCTTAATAAATGGCAATTTATATTGGACAAACGACACCAACGCTAATAGTAAAGGTTACAGTTTAGAATTTGTTTGTAAAGAAGATACTTACCAACCCACCCTAGATTTATTAGATTATTTCGGGTTTAAACTAAAAACAACTTCTAGACAAAAATCTAAAGTAATATACACAAAAAATAGCACCGTTATTTGTGATTTGCTTGTTAAACTTGGTGCGGTATATGCATCTTTTGAAGTTCAAAACAGCCTTGCAATACGCGAAATAAGAAATCTTACCAACAGGCAAAACAACTGCTTTGAAAGCAATATTAATAAAACCCTAACCGCAAGTAATTTACAACTAACCGCTATTAGCTATATTATAGATAACTACTCTATTGACTATCTTGATGATAATTTAAAAGATGTAGCCCTAGTGCGCCTTGCCAACCCAGAAGTATCTTTAAACGATTTACGCACCCTATTAAAAGAAGATATAAGTCGTGCAGGCTTAAAGTATAGGCTAGATAAAATTATAAACATATACAAAAAATTAAAAGGAGAAAATTAATGAGCGAAGAAAACAAAACCGAAGAGCAACCAAAAATGAAGCCATTTGTTCATTTACATGTTCATACCGAATTCTCCTTATTAGATGGAGCTGCAAGAATTTCAAAACTTGTTAAGCTTTGCAAACAATACAACATGCCAGCTGTAGCTATGACCGACCACGGCAACATGTATGCAACCATAACTTTTATGAATGCTTGTAAAAAAGAAGGCATTAAGCCTATTTACGGCACAGAATTTTATGTTGCAGAAGATTTGACAGTAAAAGCGGGCAAACAGAAATTATCTCACCTTATTAT